>CAIQMJ010000276.1 GCA_903872875.1 uncultured Variovorax sp. | reverse complement strand
GGTGCGTCCGCGAGGCCCGTGAACGGGCTTAGCGGGCCGGCGGCGTCAGACCGCTTCGAGCACGTGGATCGCGCGCGCCGCGGTCAGCTCCTTCGTCTTCGCGCCATAGGCCGCCATGTGGGGCGATGCGGCGTGTGCCTGCAGGGCGGCCACGCTGGCCCACTTCTCGATCACCACGAACACATCGTCGCCGAGCGTGCCGCGCGACGGCGGCATGCCAGCCGCGTCGACGGTGGCTGCGTACTCGATGCAGCCGTCCTCGGCCAGCACCGCCGCGCGGTTGGCGTTGAAGGCTTCGAGGATCTGGGCGCGCAGGCCTGGCTTGGCGGTGATGATGGCGACGACGTGGATCATGGAATGCGGTCTCCTGATGGAATGAGGGCCGGCGAGGCCGGCGGAGCGATCGAATCTACAGCCAATCCGCGTCGCGCTCCTGACGCCTGTGCGTCTGGCTCGCCCGCCGCCGCACTCAACCCATCGCGCCGGGCTCCATGAACACCAGTTCCCAGAGATGGCCGTCCAGGTCCTGGAAGCCGTGCTGGTACATGAAGCCATGGTCTTTCGGCGGGTTGGGCGTCGTGCCGCCCGCGGCCACCGCCTTCGCTGCCATGTCGTCGACCGCGGCGCGGCTCTCCCGCGACAGGCACAGCAGCACCTCGGTGCTCTTGTGCGCGTCGCTGATGGGCTTCGGCGTGAAGGTCTGGAAGAAGGGCTCGACCAGCAGCATCACGAAGATGTCGCCGCTGACGATCATGCAGGTCGCGTTGACGTTGGTGAAGCGTGGGTCGAAGCTGAAACCCAGGTGGGTGAAGAAGGTCACCGCGCGGTCGAGGTCCTTGACCGGCAGGTTCACGAAGATCTGTGTGCTCATGGAAGTCCTTGGTGTGGAAAAAGATGGGCGCGCCGCCCAGGCGGTGCTAAATTGTGGACGCCGTACACAATATCTTCGCAGGGAGAATGTCCGCTGTCCACCCTGAAATCGATGACCGAAACCACCGCAAAGAAGGCAAGGCCGCCGGCACGCACCACCTACCGCCACGGCGACCTGCGCCGCGCGCTGCTCGAGGCCGGCATCGCTCTCGCACGCAGCGGCGGACCCGACGCCGTCGTCCTGCGGGAAGCGACGCGCCAGGCCGGCGTGGTGCCCAACGCGGCCTACCGCCACTTCGGCAGCCGCGACGAGTTGCTGAGAGCCGTGCGCGCCGCGGCCCTGTCGGCGTCGGCGGCGGCGATGGAAGCCGAACTCGCCACCGTGCCGGCCGACCTGTCGACGGGCGACGCCGCACGCGCACGGTTGCGGGCGATCGGCACCGGCTACCTGCGTTTCGCGCAGGCCGAGACCGGCCTGTTCCGCACCGCGTACTCGGCGTCCGACGACTTCGGCAATCCGGTCGCCGATCCGGCGCGCGCCGGGCCGAGCGGGCTCAATCCGTTCCAGCTGCTGGGGGCGTCGCTCGACCAGATGGTGGCGGCCGGACTGATGCCGCCGGAACGCCGTCCGGGCGCCGAGTTCCTGGCCTGGTCGGCAGTGCACGGGCTCGCGATGCTGGTGCTCGACGGGCCGCTCGGCGGGGTGCTCGGCGCGCAGATGCAGGCGGTCGGCCAGCGCCTGCTCGACATGGTCGAAAGAGGGCTCTAGCTTTCTGGCGGTCAGGCGACGGATCGCGGCCCCGGCAGCCAGCGGAACGCCGCCGCGCCGGCGACGAGGAGCGCGGCGATGGCGAGCAGCACCGCGAGGAACGGGTCGGCGCCATGCGCCGTGGCCGCCGAGGCGACGACGCCCGTGAACCACTGCATCACCGCCACGCCGAGGAACATCGCCATGGTGAAGACGGCCATCGCACGCCCCGTCATTGCGACCGGATAGGCCGCTTTCACGTCGGCGTACTGCAGCACGATGTAGCCCGACAGGAGGCCGACGACCACCGAACCGATGGTGTCGAACGCCGCGCCCGGATTGAAGGCCATCCCGGCGAACAGCGCCGCGACGAGCAGCGTGAAACCGATGATCCATCGGCGCCGCGCCGCGCCCGGGTCGAGCCGGCCGAACACCATCGGCCCGAACATGCCGACCACCGACACCGCGATCGCCACGTTGCCGCTTTCCACCAGCGAGAAGCCGTGCCGCTCGACCAGCAGCGGGCCGAGCCACAGCCCGCGCAGCGTGATGAAGGCAGCGTAGGTGACTGATGCGAGCGCCAGGATGCCCAGCGTGTGCGGCAACGCGAACAGCGCGCCATAGCTGCGCAGCGCGCCGAGCACCGTCGGGCGAGCCGCACCGGGTGCGGCGGCCGTGGCAAGCACCGGCATCGGCGGCTCCTGCACCCAGCGCAGGATCGCCAGCCACGACAGCGCCGAGCACGCGCCCAGCACCCAGAAGCCGGTACGCCATGAGCTTGCATGCACCAGCCACGCGAGCGGCGTGCCGGTCAGCAGCATGCCCAACGAGCCGAAGCCCAGCGTCACGCCCGACACCTGCGCAAAGCGCTCCGCCGGAAACTGCCGCGCGATGAACACCGTGCAGACCAGAAAGGCCGGCGCGCAGCCGATACCGATGAGTATCTGGCCGAGCACCAGCAGCGGAAAGTTCGGTGCCAGCGCCGACAGCACCGAGCCCACGATCGCCATCGGGAACGCGATCAGCACCGTGCGCCGGAGCCCCTGCAAGTCGATGCCGATACCCATGAAAAGCTGCAGCGCGCCGAACGAGAAATGGAAGGCGCCGGCGAACACGCCGAGCGCCTGCGCCGAGAGCCCGAATTCGGCCTGCAGCGGCGGCGCGAGGATGGCGGCGATGGTGCGGTAGGCCTGACTCAGCATGAAGGCGCTGGCCAGCACCGCCAGCATGAGCCCGGCGGCGGGAGGGGTGGCGGAAGGCTGTCTCATGGTCTTTTCTGGAAGTCTCTGCGCCGCGACATTGCCGCAACGTGGGGACGCAGAGCCTACCCGCCTTGCGCGGCCATCGTCTGGCACCGAGGCGACCTTCCCTTGGCGGTGCTATTGGGCGCGGCGGGTCGCTGGCCCCCGAGGCGACGCTCTTTCTCCCGCCGTCCCGCCACCGGTGCGCTATGGCTCCGAAAGCACATCGGGAACGACCTTCTTTCGCTCCCTTACACAATCTTCTGGAATCTCGACGCGCGCCAGGTATTCGGGATCGTCATCGATCAGGTTCATGTCGTTTCTGAGTACCAGACCGCGTGCGATTTCGATCGTGTACACCATGCCGCCCTCCGGCCGCGGCATGCCGTCCGGGTTGGTGATCGCCGCATTTCTTGCCATGGTCGACGAATTGGTCAGGCTGACAAGCCCGCTGCCAGGTTGGTCGGGATCGAAGGCCAGTTGTCTCATGTTCGAGCTGTCAGCGGCATGGGCCGCTTTGTACGCATCCAAGGCCGCCGGATCTTCGTAGAACGCATCTATCTTTTCGCCTGCACGCGACCGAGCGTCAGCCTTGAGGCTCTCACGAGCCTGCTTGACAAAGGGTGATTGGAGATCGCCTGGCGCCCCAGGCGCGCCGCGAAATAACTTGATCTTGTGCGCCGCCGCACAAGCAAGTGTTCTGAATCTCTCCAGCGGAGATAGCGCTGAGGAAGAGGGTGAGTCAAAAGCGGCGCGCTGCGCAGCTTCATCTCCCTTCCGGTCCATGCGCCTATACAGGAGCGCTTTGATCTCCGCGCGTCCCAGCATCGCCGGATTGCGACTCCGTCCTTCTCCGGATTGCGGAGGGTCGGAGGCGGAGAGCGCATTCGCTTCCGAGTCGATCAAAAGAGCCGGAAGCGGTGAAGGCGTATGAGTGTCAATTGCTGTCATGGCATTCATTTTTCTGCACAGGACGGGCTTGTTCGTACCGCAAGCGAAGACCATGTTCGAGGAACGAAACAAAGCCATGAGCGAACAACGCAATGCGCGGTCCATCCGCATTCGATCAATCCATGGCGCACGAAGATTCGACGCGATGCCATGTGAAGCCGGAAGCTCTGAAGAGCTTCCGGCCAGGCCGGACGTGATCAGGTGCCAGCCACGACGGGTCGCTCTTCGCGCCCGTCCGGATGCTTGGCGAAGCGCGCCGGATCGCGCCCGTGCACCGGCGCCTCGTCCGGCCACGGCCAGCCACCGAACTGGGTGCGGCGGTAGTCCTGCATCGCCTGCATGATCTCGGCCTGCGTGTTCATCACGAACGGGCCGTACTGCGCCACGGCCTCGCCGATCGGGCGGCCCTGGAGCATCAGGAATTCGACGACCTCGTCGCCCGCGACCAGCTCGATCGCCTGGTCGGCCCGCACTTCGATGGCCGCGTGGCTGCGAACGTCCTGCCCGCCGATGCGCACCGACGCTCCCTTGAAGAAGTAGAGATTGCGGCGCGTGCCTTGACCACGCGCGGCCGGCAATGTCCAGCGGGCGCCGGGCGCCATGCGAATGGTCCAGATCGCGACATCGGCGTCGGCCTGCGCGGCCCACGAATCGGGCGGCGGCGCCAGTGGTGCGTCGACCGTGCCTGCGGTGCCAGGCGCGCCTCCCGCACCGTCCGCGGAGGGCGCGAGCCGGCCCGCGACAACTGCGACGTCGGTCGTGCGGCCCGCGTCGTCGGCGGCAGCGAGGCGCGGGATGTCCTCGGCCCAGAACATCGTGAAGTGCGGCGCCACCATCTTGTTGCGCGCCGGCAGGTTCAGCCAGATCTGGAACAGCTCCAGCGGGTTCGGCGCGCCGGTGTCGAGCAGCGGGAACATCTCCGAATGCACGATGCCCTTGCCGGCCGTCACCCACTGCACGTCGCCGCCGCCGAAGCGTGCCACCGCACCGAGCGAATCTGAATGGTCGATCAGGCCCTTGCGCACGATCGTCACGGTCTCGAAGCCGCGGTGCGGATGGCCGGGGAAGCCGGGCACGGATTCGCCGTGATACATGCTCCAGCCGTCCTTGCGGCTGAAGTCCTGGCCGATCTGGCGGCCGGCGAGCAGCGCGTCGTCCACGCCCATCGCGGCCGTGCCGGCAGGGTAGGCGTCGTCGTGGTACGCGCAGAACAGGAAGGGGTCCATCGTGACCCAGGGGAAGCCGAGCGGCTTGATCTGGAGAACGGCGGGAGCAGGGGTCTTGGTGGTCGGGGCGGTAGCGGTCATCGGGGTGCTTTCTGCTGTGGACGCCGGCCGGTCGAAGACCCCGCTGGCGCCGAAGGTGATACCAAGCATATGGGGACGACCGGCGCACCGCAAAGCACTGCGCGGGCGACAGTCCGATCCACCAGCAGGACAATCGCGCGCCGCCGCGACACGCCCGGGTGGCGCGATGCGGGAAGGGTGCTACAGGCCGACCGGCATCGCCAGCGTCTCCTTCACTTCCTCCATCACGATGTAGCTGTGCGATTCGGCGGCCACCGGCAGCTTCTTCAGGATGTCGCCGAGCAGCCGCCGGTATTCGCCCATGCCGCCCAGCCGCGCCTTCACCAGGTAGTCGAAGCTGCCCGACACCAGATGGCATTCCTGCACGTCGGGCACGTGCAGCAGCTCCTTGCGGACCTTGTCGAACACCTCGCCGGACTTGGACGCGAGCTTGATCTCGACGAACACCAGCAGCGTCTTGCCCAGCGCTTCGGGCGACAGCCGCGCGTGGTAGCCGGTGATCACGCCCTCGCGCTCCATGCGCTTCACGCGCTCCGAACAGGGCGAGGTCGACAGGCCGATCTGCTCGGCCAGTTCGGTCATCGAGATGCGGCCCTGGCGCTGCAGGATGTCGAGGATTTTCCGGTCGGTCCGGTCGAGGTCGGCCATGTCACTTTCCAAAGGCGGGATGCACCAAAATTTCAGCAAATTCCACTGCGATGCACCAAGATTTCAGTCGAATTTACTGGATCGTTGGGCATAAATTTGCGGAAATCTACTTCACTCGGTGGTTTCCCCATGAAAGTCATTGTCCTCGGCGGCGGCGTCATCGGCACCAGCACGGCCTATTACCTCGCGCGCTCCGGCGCCCAGGTCACCCTGCTCGACCGGCAGGACGGCCCGGCCCTCGAAACCAGCTTCGCCAACGCCGGCCAGGTGTCGCCCGGCTATTCCACGCCCTGGGCCGCGCCGGGCATTCCGCTCAAGGCCGTGAAGTGGATGTTCCAGAAACATGCGCCGCTCGCGATCCGCCTCGACGGCAGCCTCGCGCAACTGCAGTGGATGGCGCAGATGCTGCGCAACTGCACGCCGGAGCGCTATGCGATCAACAAGGAACGGATGATGCGCGTGGCCGAATACAGCCGCGCCTGCCTGCAGCAACTGCGCGCCGACACCGGCATCCAGTACGAGCAGCGCACCGGCGGCACGCTGCAGCTGTTTCGCACGCAGGCCCAGCTCGACGCCGTGCAGCGCGACATCGAGGTGCTGCGCGAGTGCAACGTGCCCTATGAACTGCTCACGCGGGACCAGCTCGCCGAGGTCGAACCCAGCCTGGCCCAGGCGCGCGACCGCCTCACCGGCGGCCTGCGCCTGCCGAAGGACGAAACGGGCGACTGCCACATGTTCACCAACCAGCTCGCCGCCATTGCCAAGGGCATGGGCGTGGACTTCCGCTTCGGCCAGACGGTCGACGGCCTGGTGGTCGAAGGCGGCCGCATCACGGGCGTGCGCTCGGGCGGCCAGGTGCTCACCGCCGACCGCTACGTGCTGGCCTTCGGCAGCTACTCGCGCGGCGCGTTGAAGCCGCTGGGCATCGACCTGCCGGTGTACCCGGTCAAGGGCTACTCGCTGACCGTTCCGCTGGTCGACCCGGCCTTCGCGCCGCAGTCGACCGTGCTCGACGAGACCTACAAGATCGCCGTCACCCGCTTCGACGACCGCATCCGCGTCGGCGGCATGGCCGAACTCGGCGGCTACGACCTGCGGCTCGACCCGCGCCGCCGCGCCACGCTCGAACTCGTCGTCAAGGACCTGTTCCCGGGCGGCGACGTGGGCCGCGCCAGCTTCTGGACCGGCCTGCGCCCGATGACGCCCGACAGCACGCCGATCGTCGGTGCGACGCGCTTCCCTAACCTGTTCCTGAACACCGGCCACGGCACGCTCGGCTGGACCATGGCCTGCGGCTCCGGCAAGCTGATCGCCGACCTGGTGACCGGCCAACGCCCGGAGATCAGCACCGAAGGCTTGAGCGTCGACCGCTATGCGCGCGGTGCGGGCCGCGCCGGCGCGCATGCTTCGGCACCCGCCGCGGCCTGAGCGGGGCCGAACGGATGGCCCGCCCCTCCCGCGCGCGCATCGACCTCGACGCGCTGCGCCACAACTACCGCTTCGCCCGGCAACTGCACGGTGGCCGCGCGCTGGCCGTGCTCAAGGCCAACGCCTATGGCCACGGTGCGGTGCGCTGCGCGCAGGCGCTGGCCGGCATCGCCGACGGCTTCGCGGTGGCGTTCACCGATGAGGCCGTGGCCCTGCGTGCCGCGGGCGTGACGGCGCCGATCCTCGTGCTCGAAGGCGCCTTCGACGCCGATGACCTGGCCAACATCCAGGCCCACGGCCTCTGGACCGCCGTGCACCAGGAAGCCCAGCTGCAGCTGATCGAGCAAAGCGCGCAGGCCGATGGGCTGCACGTCTGGTTGAAGGCCGATTCCGGCATGCGCCGGGTCGGCTTCGCGCTCGCAGACATCGCTGCGGCCCATGCGCGGCTCGTCGCCAGCGGCAAGGCATCGCGCATCACGCTGATGACGCACTTCGCGCGCGCCGACGAGCCCGACCAGGACACGACCGCGCGCCAGATCGCGGCCTTCGACGCCGCCACCGCCGGCTTGCCGGGCGAGCGCAGCGTGAGCAATTCGGCCGGCGTGCTCGGCTGGGCCGACGCGCGCCGCGACTGGGCGCGGCCCGGCATCCTGCTCTACGGCGCCGACCCGATGCCGGAACCGGTGCACGGGCTCCAGGCGGTGATGACGCTCGAAAGCCAGGTCTTCGCCGTGCGCACGCTGCAGCCCGGCGACGCACTCGGCTATGGCGGCCGTTTCGTCGCCGAGCATCCGGTGCGCATCGGCCTCGTCGCGGTCGGCTATGCCGACGGCTACCCGCGCATCGCGCCGACCGGCACCCCCGTCACCGTCGATGGCCGGCCGTCGCGGCTGGTCGGGCGCGTGTCCATGGACATGCTCACGGTCGATCTCAGCGCCCTGCCCGAGACCGGCATCGGCAGCCGCGTCGAGCTGTGGGGCAAGCAGGTCAGCGTGAACGACGTGGCGCGCGCCGCAGGCACGCTGTCGTATGAACTGCTCTGCAACGTGAAGCGCGTGCCGCTCGTGTACGAGGGCGCCGACGCTCCCTGAAGCGCGGCGGGCAACGGATGGGTCCGTTGCGTTTCGTCACGCCGGGTCGCCGTCGACTGGCCGCACCGGCGGTCGGCCGTCTGTCCGACAAAAGTTCTTCATCGGCTTCCTGAGCCTGATCTTTTCGAATTCACCTGCCACGGTCTACACACCCGTCGGCACCGGCCCGTTCCCGGTGATCCTGTACTTCCACGGCGGTGGCTGGGTGATCGCCGACAAGGAGGTCTACGACGCCGGCGCGCGCGGCCTCGCAGCCGAATCGAACGCGATCGTGGTGTCGGTCGACTACCGCCAGGCACCGGAACACAAGTTTCCCGCAGCCTGGGACGATGCGCTGGCGGCCTACCGTTGGCTCACCAAGAACGCGAGCTTCATCGGTGGCGATCCGGCCCGCCTTGCGCTGGCCGGCGAGAGCGCCGGCGGCAACCTGGCCGTCGCGACCGCGATTGCCGCACGCGATGCCGGCCTGGCCGCGCCGCGCCACGTGCTCGCGGTCTATCCAGTCGCGCAGACCAGCCTGAACACCGAGTCGTACCTCGAGAACGCCATCGCCAAGCCGCTCAACCGCGCGATGGTGCAGTGGTTCGTCGAGCACCTGATCCGCAGTGAAGCCGACCTGAAGGACACGCGCCTGCAACTGATCGAAGCCGACCTGGCCGGCCTGCCGCCGGTGACGATCATCAACGCTCGGCTCGACCCGCTGCGCAGCGACGGCGCCAAGCTGGAAGACGCGTTGCGCGATGCTGGCGTGCCGGTGGAGCGCCGCGACTACGAAGGCGTGCCGCACGAGTTCTTCGGCGCGGCTGCCGTGCTGCACAAGGCGAAGCAGGCGCAGGCATATGCGGGTCAGCGGCTCAGTGCGGCGCTGGCAGCCTAACCGGAGTTGCCCAAGTGCCTCAGCGCTTGGACCGGCTCATCACGCCGGCCTTGCGTCGAGGTGGGTCGGCGCATCAGCGCAGGACCGCACCGTCCTGCAGTAGCGCGGTGCGCAGCGCGTCAGTGTCGACGGCCCGCACGTTTCCACGCCCGTCGGTCTTCTGCAGCGCTAGTGCCGCCGCGGTGCCGGCCGCCTGACCCACCGCCATCGAGATCGTCATCACGCGGATCGCCGCCAGCGCCTGGTGCGTAGCGGAGATGCCGCGGCCGACCACCAGCGCGTTGTCCAGGCCCAGCGGCAGCAGCGAGCGATACGGGATCTGATAAGCGTGGTCGTCGCCCATCGGCACGTAGTGCAATGCACCGCCCGATGCGGGATGGATGTCGATCGGGTACGCGCCGGCTGCGATGGCATCCGGAAAATCGACCGGCCGCATCAGCTCCTCGGCCGTCAGCACATGGTCGCCTTCGACACGCCGCGTTTCGCGGATGCCGACTTGCGTCGCAAACGCGCGCAGTTGGCCGCCTTCGCAACCCGGCACCGATGACGCGAGAAATTGCGCCGCTTTCCAGGCCTGGCGCCGGCCTTCCATCTCCGCGGCACCGAGCGCCATCGGATCGGTCGCGTCGATGCCGAGGCGGCTGATGTTGAACCAGCCATCGTCCGAATACGGGTCGCGGCTCGAGTGCAGTGCGGCCCGCGCCAGATGGCCTTCCGCATGGCCGCGTTTCGCCAATGCCGCGGTCTCGGCCTTCGACAGTGCATCGAAGCGGGTGTAGTCGATCGGGCCGAAGCGGAAGATCATCGTGGCCGGCTGCAGTTGCTCGTCGGCATCGAGTTCGAGAAAGCGCGCGCCCGCGCGGTCCAGCGCGTCGATGTCGCCCGATGCGTCGATCAGCACGCCCTCCCGCACCGTCAGTACGCCGCCCTTGGTCAGCACGCGCACGGCTGTGATGCGACCGCCTTCGCAGTCGACGTCGAGCAGGTTCGCATGCAACAGCGGTTGCACGCCGGCTTCGATGACCATGTCGTCGAGCACCAGCTTCAACACTTCGGGCGAGTATTCGACGCGGTCCATGTGGTGGCCGGTCGACATCACGAAGCTCTCGTGCGGCCGTGCGCCGCCATAGGCCCGCAGCCTTGCCACGACCTCGTCGGCCAGGCCGGCGACGACCGTGCGGCCCTTGCCGGTCTGCCAGCTGTTGAATTGCGCGACGGCGCCGGCGGTCGCGTTGCCGCCGAGAAAGCCGTAGCGCTCGATCAGCACCACCGACGCGCCGCGCCGCGCCGCCGCGACCGCCGCCATGGTGCCCGCGACGCCGCCGCCGCAGACCACTACGTCGGCGTCCAGAACCTTGCCATCGATGCGTCGTGCCGTGCCCATCGGGTCAGTTCTCCACGTGGATGCCGCGGGTCTTGATCACCTGCTCCCAGCGGCTGCCTTCGGTGCGCAGGTACTGCGTGGTGACTTGGCGGTTGCTGGGGAAAGGCGCGAGGCTCAGTGCGGCGAAGCGCTTCTTGACGGCGTCCGATTCGAGTGCGGCGGTGAGCAGGCCGTCGAGGCGCGCCAGCCCATCCGCCGGGATCGTGCCCTTGGGCGCGACCAGCGTCGCCCAGCCCTGCACCTCGAGCGCCTGCAGTCCGACGCTGCGCAAGGTCGGCACGCCGGGCAGGTCGGGCGAAGGCTGCGCCGACGACACCGCCAGCGCACGCAGCCGGCCGGAGCGGATGTGCACGATCACGCTCGGCAGGTTGAGGAAGCCCATCGACACCAGGCCCGAGATCAGGTCGGGCATCAGCGCGCTTTCGCCCTTGTAGGGCACGCTGACCAGCGAGGTCGCGGTCTGCAGCGAGAACAGCTCGGCCGTCAGGTGGGCCAGCGTGCCGGTGCCGCTGTTGCCCGCGCTCAGCTGGCCGGGCTGCGCCTTGGCCTGCGCGATCAGGTCGGCCACCGACTTGGCCGGCGATGCGGCCGGCACGACCAGCACCAGCGGCTGTTCCGACACCATGCCGATCGCGTCGAAGTCGCGTGCCACGTCGTAGCCCAGCTTCGGGTTCAGCGACGGGTTGATCACCATGCTGTTGCTGCCCATCAGCAGCGTGTGGCCGTCGCGTGCCTGCGCCGCGGCCATCACGCCGATGGCGCTGCCTGCGCCCGGCTTGTTGTCGACGATGACGGACTGGCCGAGTTGCGGCGCGAGCACTTCCGCGAGCACGCGCGCCGAGCCGTCGGCGCCGCCGCCGGGTGCGAAGGGCACGATGATGCGCACCGTCTTCGTCGGCCAGGCTTCCGCGGCCATCGCATGGCCGTGCAGGCCGGCGAGACCGCCGCCGAGCGCGACGGCAAGCGTCGAGAGCGCGCCACGGCGCGTGAGGCCGACGGCGGCCGGGCCGGCGTCGGCGAGAGGTCGATGGACCATGTCTTGTCTGCCTTTGTTCTATGAAGGCGCCGATCGTAGGCAGCGCGACGCAGACCTTCCAATACCAAGATCTGGGAGGCTCATAACATCGCGTTATCGAGTGACAGCCATCGGAGCGCCATGAACCTGAGACAGATCGAAGTTTTCCGCGCCGTCATGCTGGCCGGCTCGGTCACCGATGCCGCGCGGCAGTTGCACGTGTCGCAGCCCGGCATCAGCCGCATGCTGTCCCACATCGAGCTGCAGCTCGGGCTGCGGCTGTTCGAGCGCCGCAAGGGCAAGCTGCTGCCGACGCCGGAGGCGCAGGCGCTGTTCGCCGAGGTGGAACAGGTCTACCGCGGCGTGGCGCGCATCGACGAGCGTGCGCTGGCGCTCAAGAGCGGCCACATGCTTGCGCTGCGCGTGCTGGCCAGCCCGAGCACCGGCCTGGAGATGGTGCCGCGCGCGCTGGCCGCGCTCGGCCAGCGCTTTCCCGCGGCGCGCATCTATCTGGAGATCCTGGCGGCGCGCGACATGGTCAAGCGCCTGCTGAGCCACGAGGCCGACGTGGCGATATCCACCCTGCCGGTCGACGACCCGCTGCTGCAGTCGCGCGCCATCGGGCAGTGGACGCTCGCGTGCGTGTTCCCAAAAGGTCATGCGCTGGCTGCACGCCGCACGCTGCGGCCGGCCGACATCCTGAAGGAGCGGCTGATCTCGTTCAGCGCCGACACGCCGCAGGGCCGGATCATTGCCGACTGGTGCGTTCGCCACCGCTGCGAGCCGAATGCGCAGATCGAGGTCCGCGCCGGCCAGACCGCCTGCGCCATGGCGGCCGCCGGCACTGGCGTCGCCATCGTCGATGACCTGACCGCGCGCGGCTGCATGACGGATTCATTGGCTTTCCGGCCGATTGCCGGTGCGCCGTCCTTCGACGTGTTCGCACTGACCCATCGGAACGTGGCCGCGTCGCAGCTGTCCGAGGTCTTCGTCGCGCAGGCCGAGGCGGAACTGGAGCGGTTGAAGCAACCGGCCTGAAGACTGCGGCGTGCGGCGGCCTCAGCCGCTGCCGGCGCCATCCGCCAGCGCCTGCCCATGGCCGTCCCAGGCCAGCGGCAGCGCCTGCAGCGCGGCCAGTTCCTCGGCCGCCAGCGACAGGAAGTTCAGGCCCAGCTGCGACAGCGGCCGGTTCACGTTGCTGACGCTGTAGACCGAGAACTGCGGCGCGTCGGGCACC
>CAIQMJ010000275.1 GCA_903872875.1 uncultured Variovorax sp. | reverse complement strand
GCGCGTCCGACAGCACCTGCATGTAGCGCGCCAGGACGACCAGCTCGACCGCTTCCCGATGCACCACGTCCAGCAACCGCGCCTCGGCCTCGGCCTTGCCGTCCGCAGTCACCGGCAGGTGATGGAAGGGAAGGCCGTACGAATCGGCCAGCGGCTCGAAGTCTCGGTGATTCGACACGATGCCCCGGATGTCGATCGGCAGGAGTCCGCTGCGATGGCGGAACAGCAGGTCGTTCAGGCAATGGCCGAGCCTTGACACCATGAGCAGCGTGCGCAGCCGCTGCTCGGCCGCCACCAGGCGCCATTGCATCCCGAACGCGGCGGCGACACCGGCGAAGCGCTGCGACAGCGCATCTGCGCGCTGATCGGGCGCCGTTGCATCCATGCCGCCGGGATGGAAGCGGACCCGCATGAAGAACAGGCCGCTCTCCCTGTCGTTGAACTGGGCGGCTTCGACGATGTTGCCTCCCTGCTCGAACAGGAAGGAAGACACCGCCTGAACGATGCCCGGCCGGTCGGGGCAGGAGAGAACGAGGATCAGGTCATGGTCGGGTGCAGTGGTCATGAGGCTTCGAACGAGAGGGGTGGGATCGGGCGCGACCGGCGAAACGCGTCGCGCACGGCTTGTCAATCGACGGGATGCATGTGATACTTTATCGAACTTATGTTCGGTAATCGAACTTTATCGAGATGACCTGCTTCCCTGACCATCGCTTCGATGTTTCGCCGGGCCTGCCGTCGCCAACTGTGTGCAGGGGCGCCGCATGACGCACGACACGCTCGCCGTCCATGCCGGGCGTGACCCCGCGCGGCATGCCGGCACCGTCAACATGCCGGTCTACCGGGCGTCGACGATCTGCTTTCCCGACATGGCGTCGCTCGAGCACGCCCGCGCGAATCCGGACACTGAAATCAGCTACGCCATCTACGGAACGCCCAACGTCCGCGCGCTGCAGGAGGCGGTGGCGGCGATGGAAGGCGGTCACCGCGCGCTCGCCGTGCCGTCGGGCCTCGCGGCGATCTCCGCGGCGATCCTGGCCTTCGCGGGACCGGGCGACCACATCCTCGTGGCCGATACGGTATACGGCCCGACGCGCCGCTTCTGCGACGTGGCCGCGCGGCGGCTGGGCATCGAGACCAGCTACTACGACCCCATGGCCGACGACATCGCCGCAATGGTCCGGCCCGCGACGCGGCTGATCTATGCCGAGTCGCCCGGCTCCTTCACCTTCGAGATCCAGGACATCCCGGCGCTGGCCGCCGTGGCGCACCGCACCGGGATTCCGCTGCTGCTCGACAACTCCTGGGGCACGCCGGTCCACTTCGCATCCTTCGCGCACGGCGTGGATGTCTCGATCCACGCGGCCACCAAGTACATCGCGGGCCATTCGGACGTGATGCTCGGCATCTTGGTGGCGAACGAGCGCTTCTATCCGGCGCTGCGCGAGCACGCGACGCTGCATGGCCTGTGCGCCTCGCCGGACGACTGCTACCTGGCACTGCGCGGATTCCGAACCATCGTGCCGCGTCTGCGCCAGCAGTCGGCCAGCGCCTTGCGCATCGCGCAGTGGCTGCGCGGCCATCCGGCCGTGGAAGAGGTGCTGTACCCCGCACTGCCGGGTGCGCCGGGCCACGATCTGTGGCGGCGCGACTTCACCGGCGCGGCGAGCCTGTTCTCGGTCGTGCTCCACACGCGTTCGGAAGCGGCCGTGCGTGCCATGGTCGACCACATGGGCCTCTTCGCCATCGGCGCGAGCTGGGGCGGCTACGAGAGCCTGATCTTCCCCGGCTATCCGGGGCCGGTGCGGACCGTCCGGCCGTGGCAGCGCGGCCAGGTGCTGCGCCTGCATGTCGGGCTCGAGGACCCCGACGAACTGATGGCCGATCTCGACGCCGGCCTCCGGCGCCTGCTGGCCTGCCGCGACTGACCCCGACCCTGGCGTTCCGAGGAACCGATGTCCCACACCCCGTATTCCATCTTCAGCCTGGCGCGCAATGCGCTGACCGGGCACCGCAACTGGCCCGAGGCCTGGCGCAGCCCGGCGCCGCGCAGCCAGTACGACGTCATCATCATCGGCGGCGGCGGCCATGGTCTGGCCACCGCGTACTACCTGGCCAAGGTGCATGGCATCACCAATGTGGCGGTGCTCGAGAAGGGCTGGCTCGGTGGCGGCAACACCGGCCGCAACACGACCATCGTGCGCTCGAACTACCTGCTCGGGCCCAATGCGCGGCTCTACGAGTTCTCCATGAAGCTCTGGGAAGGGCTGAGCGCCGAGCTCAACTACAACGTGATGTTCAGCCAGCGCGGCGTGCTGACGCTGTCGCATGCCACCTCGGAGTTCACCGGGCAGATGCGCCTGGGCAATGCCATGCGGCTCGCCGGCAACGACGCACGGCTGATGGACCGCGATGCCATCGCGCGCGAACTGCCGTTGCTCGATTGCTCGCCGAACGCGCGCTATCCGATCGTCGGCGGCCTGTTGCAGGAACGCGCGGGCACTGCGCGGCACGACGCGGTCGCCTGGGGCTACGCGCGTGCCGCGGACGCGTGCGGCGTCGACATCATCCAGAACTGCGAGGTGACCGGCATCCGGCGCGAGGCCGGTCGCGCGGTCGGCGTGGAGACGAGCCAGGGCTACATCGCCGCGCCGAAGATCGGCATCTGCGTGGCCGGCAACTCCGGCGTGCTGGCGGCGATGGCCGGCCTGCGCCTGCCGATGGAAAGCCATGTGCTGCAGGCGATGGTCACCGAGCCGATCAAGCCCGTGCTCGACCGCGTCCTCGTTTCGCGTGCATGGCATTTCTACATCAGCCAGTCCGACAAGGGCGAGCTCGTGCTGGGGGCCGACCTCGACGGCTACAACTCCTATGCGCAGCGCGGCGGCCAGGCGGTCGTGGATCACGTCGTCCAGGCCTGCCTGGCGCTGTTTCCGAGCTTCAGCCGGCTGCGCCTGATGCGTGCGTGGGGCGGGCTGATGGACATGACGATGGACGGCAGCCCGATCATCGGCAAGCTGCCGGTGGACGGTCTCTATCTCAATGGCGGCTGGTGCTACGGCGGCTTCAAGGCCACGCCGGGCGCGGCATGGCTGTTTGCGCACACCGTCGCCAACGACGCGCCGCACCCTCTCAACGCGCCGTTCTCCCTTGACCGTTTCGCCGCCGGCCGGACCATCGACGAACGCGGCGCCGGGCCCTTCCCCTGGCTGCACTGAACGCCCGACACCGGAACCCACGATGCTTCTGACCTGCCCCTTCTGTGGTCTGCGCGACCATGCCGAATACGAGTACGGCGGCGATGCCGGCGCACGGATGATGCCCGCCGACGGCGCTCCTGCCGCCGGCTGGATCGACCATGTCTACCTGCGCGACAACCCGCGCGGCGCGCATGCCGAACTCTGGTTCCATGCCGCCGGCTGCCAGCAGTGGCTGCGCGTGGTCCGCGACACCTTTGACAACCGCGTACTGGACAGCCGGCCCGCCGCGGAGCGTCTCGGCGACGGAAACGGGATATCGGCATGACCCAGGAATTCCGCCGGCCCGACGGAGGCCGCATCGACCGTTCCCGCGTGCTGTCCTTCGAGTTCAACGGCGAGCGCTACACGGGGCATCACGGCGATACGCTGGGTTCCGCGCTCATCGCGAACGGCGTTCGCCTGGTGGGGCGCAGCTTCAAGTACCACCGGCCGCGCGGCATCGTCGCGACCGGCGCGGACGAGCCCAACGCGCTGGTCCGGACGGGCACCGGCGACCGCGTCACGCCCAACCTGCGTGCCACCCAGATACTGCTGCACGACGGCCTGGTGGCGCGCAGCCAGAACTGTTGGCCTTCCGTCCGGTGGGACGTCGCGGCGGTCACCGGCTGGCTGTCGCCGCTGCTGCCGGCCGGCTTCTACTACAAGACCTTCATGTGGCCGCGTTCATGGTGGAGGCACTACGAACACGCGATCCGCCGCGCCGCGGGCCTGGGGCATGCGCCGTTGCTGCCCGACCCCGATCGCTACGAACATGTGCATGCGCAGGTCGACGTGCTGGTGGCCGGCGCCGGCCCCGCCGGCCTGGCTGCAGCCCATGCCGCGGGCACCGCCGGCCTGCGGGTGATGCTGGTGGACGAGGGCAGCGAAGCCGGCGGGCTCGCGCTCGACACGCACGAACGCATCGGTGCCCGCCCGGCTGCCGACTGGATCGAGGCGACGCGTGCGCAACTGGCGGCCATGCCCAAGGTCACGGTGCTGAAGCAGGCCACTGTCTCTGCCCGCCATGACCACGGCATGCTGGCCGTGGTCGAGCACACGCAAGCCGAGGCCCGGCAGCCTGCGCAACGGCGGTGGATGGTCCACGCGCATGAGCTGGTGCTGGCGACCGGGGCGGCCGAGCGGCTCATCGCCTTCGTCGAGAACGACCTGCCGGGCGTGATGCTGGCTTCGGCGGCGCGCAGCTATGTCAATCGCTACGCCGCGCTGCCCGGACGGCGCGCGGTGGTGTTCACGGTGAACGACAGCGGCTACCAGGTGGCGCAGGACATGGAGCAGGCAGGCATCGACTTGGCCTGCGTGGTGGATGTGCGTCACGACGCCGATCCCGCCCTGGCGCGCGACCTGAGGTGCCGCGACATCCTGCGCGGGCATGCGGTCGTGCGTGCCCGCGGAAGAGGGCGCGTCCAGGGCTGCGAGGTGGGCGCATTGACGGCCGATCGCGGCGCGGTCGACGGCCCATTGCGCCCCTTCGCCTGCGACCTCATCCTGACGGCCGGCGGCTGGAG
>CAIQMJ010000274.1 GCA_903872875.1 uncultured Variovorax sp. | reverse complement strand
TTCGACAACGTCGACGGGGCCTTGCTGCCAGGTCTCTATGCGCGGATCAAGGTGGGCGCAGGGACGCCTGCAGATGCCGTGCTGATCGACGACTCCGCGGTAGGTACCGACCAGGCAAAGAAGTTCGTGCTGGTGGTGGATGACCAGAACAAGGTCCAGTACCGCGAGATCACGCTGGGCAACATGCATGAAGGCATGCGCATCATTGCTTCTGGCCTGAAGAGCGGCGAGCGAATCATCGTCAGCGGCACGCAGCGGGCACGGCCGAACGAAGCCGTGTCGCCCAAGCTTGTCGACATGGGCACCGTGACCCGTCCGGGCGCTCCCGCCAAAAGCGCGGCCTGAGTGTACGGAGCATCATCATGAACATTTCAAAGTTCTTCATCGACCGCCCCATCTTCGCAGGCGTGCTGTCGATGATCGTCGTGTTGGCGGGCGGCATCGCCTTGACCAAACTGCCAACGGGCGAATACCCCGAGGTGGCGCCACCTTCAGTGGTTGTTCGCGCGCAGTACCCCGGCGCGAATCCCAAGGTCATCGCCGAGACGGTGGCATCCCCGCTTGAAGAGAAGATCAACGGCGTCGAGGACATGCTCTACATGCAGTCCCAGGCGAACAGCGACGGCAATATGGCCACCACGGTCACGTTCAAGCTGGGTACAGATCCGGACAAGGCGCAGCAACTGGTGCAGAACCGAGTGTCGCAAGCGATGCCGCGGCTGCCCGAAGACGTGCAGCGGCTCGGCGTGACCACCGTCAAGGCGTCTCCGACGCTGACGATGGGCGTGACGCTGATGTCGCCCAACGGGCGCTACGACCTTACCTATCTCCGCAACTACGCGCTTATCAACGTCAAGGACCGGCTCGCACGCGTCAAGGGCGTGGGAGAGGTAGTGATTTGGGGTGCAGGGGACTACTCGATGCGAGTCTGGCTGGACCCGCAGAAGGTGGCGCAGCATGACCTCACGGCCTCCGATGTCGTGAAGGCGATCAAGGAGCAGAACGTGCAGGTTGCTGCCGGTATCGTCGGCGCGTCACCGATGCCTGCAAGCGTTTCGATGCAGCTCAACGTGAACGCACAAGGTCGCCTCAAGACCGAAGAGGACTTTCGGGAAATCATTCTCAAAAGCTCTCCGAATGGAGCCGTGACGCGCTTGAGCGATGTGGCCCGCATTGAACTTGGCGCATCCGAATATGCGCTCCGAGCCCTCCTCGACAACAAGCAGGGGGTGCAGCTCATCATCTTCCAACAGCCCGGAGCGAACTCCTTGCAGATCTCCGACGACGTTCGTGCTGCGATGGAAGAACTCAAGCCTGACATGCCCGACGGCGTCGACTACGTGGTCGGCTACGACCCGACGCAGTTCGTGCGAGAAAGCATCAATGCAGTGATCCACACGTTGTTCGAAGCGATCGCGCTCGTCGTGATCGTGGTGATCGTGTTCCTGCAGAACTGGCGCGCGTCGCTCATTCCGTTGCTTGCGGTCCCGGTGTCGATCGTCGGTACGTTCTCCGTACTGCTGGGCTTCGGCTTCACGATCAATGCGCTCTCGCTGTTCGGGATGGTCCTGGCCATCGGCATCGTGGTGGATGACGCCATC
>CAIQMJ010000273.1 GCA_903872875.1 uncultured Variovorax sp. | reverse complement strand
TCGTCGATGCGGCCGTCGCGCTGTCGTCGACGCCGCCGACCTTCGGCACCGCGCACGTCGAGCGCCTGCGCGCCGAAGGGCTCGACGACCTCGCGATCTCGGACGTGATCCATGGCGCTGCGTTCTTCAACTGGGCCAACCGGCTGATGCTGTCGCTCGGCGAGCCGCAGTAGGTCGGCGCCACGCCGGGCGCGGCCGATCGTGGCCGGACGCTCAGGCGTCGCGCAAGCCGTGGGCGCGGAGGATCGGCAGCACGGTGTCGCGGAAATACGGGAACTCCAGGACGTAGTCGACGAAGGACAAGGTCGTTCCGCTGAATCCCGCTTCGGCCAGGCTGATGATTCCGCGTGCCACCTGATCGGGTGTGCCCACCAGCGGAAACCCGCCGTGCCCGGCCGCCATGCGGTCCCGGATCAGCGCCAGCAGATCGTGGGGGAACGATTGCGCATGTGCGAACTGGAGCCGTACCAGGTTGTCGACGGCCGCCCAGTCCGCATGCGTCTGGCCGAAGTGCGCCAGGTACGCGCGGGCCTCCTGTTCGGTCGGCCGGCAGACCACGTGCGAGAAGGTCAGCACGCCGACCTCGCGGTCCTTGGCGCGGGCCGCCGCGCGAAGCTCGGCCACCTCGTCCTTCGATCGGTCGAGGTCGATGGCCGGCGTGAAGAGGAAGTTCGCATTGCGGGTCGCGAACTCGCGCCCGAGGCCCGAGCCCGCGGCGTTGAGGATCGGCGGCATCGCGCCATAGGGCTTCGGATGGCTGTGGATGCCCTTGAGCTGGAAGTGCTCGCCTTGCCAGTCGAAGGTTCCGGGGTCCTGCCACAGCCGTTGCACGATCTCGAACCACTCTTGCGCATAGGCATAGCGCGTCTCGTGGTCCGGGGGCAGCTTCAGCCCCAGTGCCTCGTACTCCGGGCTGTTCCAGCCGGCCACGATGTTGAGTCCGGCCCGGCCCTGCCCCAACTGGTCGATCGTCGCGATCTGCTTGGCGACCACCACCGGATGATTGGCCGCGGTGTGGGTGGTGGCGAACACCGTCAGCTGCCTGGTGTGGGCGACCAGCCCGGTGGCCCAGGTCACCGTCTCCAGTACGTCGCCGTGGAAGTTGGTCTCGCCGCCGTAGCCGATCCAGCGCGCGATCGGCAGCATGAAGTCGATGCCGGCGTCGTCGAGCATGCGGGCCAGCGCCAGGTTGTTGGCCCAGGAGTTCTGCCATCGCTCCGGCACCTTGGTCACGGACATGCCGCTGGAACAGTTGGACGCGAAGGTGCCCAGGAGGAAGTGCCTGCGCTGGAGCAGGGGAACCGGAAGTGTCGTTGGCATGGGGAATGCTTGGATGATGGTGGTGGTCGCCCACGGTAGGCCGTGGCCGGCAAGGTGCTGTCCCCAGGGCGCAAACGTTGTCCCGTGCGCGCACGTCTTTGCGGGATGCCGACGGTGTCGTCCATTCAGAGCCAGGAGAAATCGTGTTCCAGAACTCCGTTTCCCAGACGCAAAGTCCGCTCGCACGTTTCGGGCTTTTCCGGACATCCGACCTCGACGAGGCCCGCAGCCGGGTCACCCAGGTTTTCTGCGACCACCGGCTCGAGGTCGTGGGCAGGCGCAAGCACGTGGAGGCGTCGATGCACTATCGAAGCGTCGGCGCGCTGGGCATCGGCCGCATGAGCTATGGGGCAAGCGTGATGATCGACCCCGGCTGCCTGCAGACCTTCTATCTGATCCAGATTCTCCGCAAGGGCGCCGAAGGCGTGCGCACGATGGGCGAAACGGTCCATTCCACCCATGCCGTGGCGTCGGTCGTCAGCCCCAGCGAAGCCGTGACGATGCTGCATCACGATGGCTGCGAGAAGCTGTTCGTGAGAGTGGAGCGTGCCGCGCTGGAGCGGCACTGCGCGGGTCAGCTGGGGCGGCCCTTGCGGGAGCCGGTGGTCTTTGCGCCGCGCATGGCGGTGGACGAGTCCCGTGCCGCCGCGTGGCTGCGGTGGGTCGGCTGGCTCTTCGCCGAACTGAGTGACGACCGCTCGGAGGGCTCGCCCTGGGTCGACAGCCCCTTGCTGGCGGCGCAGATCGAGCAGGCCGGCATCGCCGCGCTGCTCCATTGCCAGCCGCACTCGCACCAGCAGGCGATGAAGGCCCTGGACCCGGGTTCGCACCGGCTGTCGCCCGGCTTCGTCCGGCGGGCCGCGGCCTATCTGGAAGAACATGCAGAGGCGCCGGTGTCGGTTGCCGACGTGGCGGCGCACGTGGGTGTCAGCACGCGCGCGTTGTTCCTCGGCTTTCGCAAATACCGGAACACGACGCCCATGAAGTACCTGGCCACCGTCCGGATGGAGCGCGTTCGAGAGGAACTGCTGCAGGGGCGACTGGCGGGTGAATCCGTCGGCGACGTCGCGCGACGCTGGGGCTTCTGCCACCTCGGGCACTTCAGCGCGCGCTACCGGCAGCAGTTCGGCGAACTGCCTTCGCGGACCCTGGGGCGCTGACGCTTGTGCATCGGGTTCGGCGACGTCGAGCGTCGGCAAAATCCGGGCGTGCATTCACGCATGCGGCCTGATCCCTGACGGATGCGGCATACTGCCGCCCCCTCTCAACTCGCCAGAAGATCACTGAACAATGGACAAGGAAGTCGACCCCCGCGTACTCGCCGTCATCGATGAGAAGCGACTGTCAGGACCGCGGCTCACGCCGGTCGAGATCGTCGCCAAGATGGGTGTCTTCGATGCGCGCGAGAAGCCGTACGACGCCGCCTGGCTCGCGACCGGCGACAACGTGATCGCCACCATCTGGGCCGAATACGTGAACGTGAGCGCCGGCGGCCGCTGGTTCTGCCTCGAATCGCTGGATGCGCAGCATCGCGCCGACGGGGGTGCGCGCACCCTCAACCAGATCCAGCGCGCCAAGGACCGGCTGGTGCTGCTCAAGCGCACCTTCGACGCCGGCCAGGGCTTCCGGGCCGTGCTGCAGACCAACCGCATCGCCATCGTCGAACTGGAAAGCAGCAAGGGCGCGAAGGTGTCGACCCGCGTTCGCGACGACGACGAATGGCATGTCGCGAGCTGGGAGCCCGAGCAGCGGCTGGCGGTCCTCGTCCGTGGCCCGCGCGGCTGGGTCCCGACGGAAGCCGAGATCGAGACCGCCAAGGCACGCGGCGGCGCTCCGGCCGAAGAGAAGGCCGCGGCCGAGGTGGTCGACTCCGCCTCGGCCGAGGAAGTCCAGGCGGCCGCCGTGGCCTACATCACGCGCCACTTCAGCGGCTACGGCTACAAGGCCGAGAACGTGACCAGCCGGAACGTGGGCCACGACATCGAGGTGTCGAATGCGAAGGGCGCGATGCTGCTCAAGGTTGCGGTGAAGGGCACATCCGTCGGAACGCCCACCTTTCGCCTGACGAACGAAGAGCGGGCGGCTTCCACGCGCGATCCGCTGTGGCGCATGGTCGTGGTGTCGGACGCCACCAGTGCCGCGGCGCAGCACAAGATCTACAAGCCCACGGAGTTGACGCAGGCGCCGGGGTTCGATCCGGCGGGGTGAGGCGGGCGCCGGGTGCCGCCCATTCGCTGCACGCAACGGTCGGCAAGGTATGTTCGAAAGTGCGGAGGGTTCCAGATGCTTCCCATCGTCGTCGCGCTCATGGCCACCGTCGTCCTGCTGGTCTGGATGGGTTTTTTCATGATGGGCTCGCTGCCACTGCTGGTGCTGGCGCACGACACCCCTCTGGACTCGCGCTTCATCCGCGGCCTGTTCAACGTCTACTACGTGGCGGTGATGCTCACGGCGAGCGCGGCGGCCCTGAGCTACGCATGGACCGGCAGGCCGGTCTTCGCCCTTGGCATGGCCTTCATCGCCGTCCTGGCATTCGCGCTGCGCCGCTGGATCATCATTCCGCGCATGGACGTCCTGCGCGAGACGATCCCGGCCGTCGATGCATCGATCCTCCGGTTCCGGCGGCTGCACATCGCCGGGATGGTGCTCAACCTGGCGCAGCTGGCTGCCGTGGCCTGGGCACTGACGCGGCTGGGGTTGTGACCTGTATCGGGGCTGCGAAGCGACACCGGGGGTCGTACGCAGCGAAGGGAGAATTTTCCTATTTCAATGAATAAATAGGTG
>CAIQMJ010000272.1 GCA_903872875.1 uncultured Variovorax sp. | reverse complement strand
CGTGGTCGCGCTGATGTACAGGAACACCAGCGTCGCGACCACGCCTGCGAAGCTGCCGTACAGCAATGCCAGCTTGCCCGCCGTACGCAGCGTGTACGACAGCGTGGCCGCCGCCCCGGCCCACAGCGCCGCGCCCACCAGCGCGCCGGGCACGACGGTGTACAGCCGCTGGCGGATGTCGGGCAGCCAGCCGTACAGCAGGGCGTAAAGCACCGTGAGCGCGAGGAAGGCGGTTCCGTAGCGCACGCTGTTGTGCAGCCAGAGAGCCTCACGTCCGCCCAGATTGGTCTCCAGCAGTTGCCAGACATAGGGCATGACGATCACCGAGCTGAAAGCCGCAAGGATGCCGGCCCCCACGATCACGGTGAACAGCGTGACCTTGATGCGCGCCTTCCAGAAGGGAAGGCCGCGCTCGATGCCGTATGCCCGGTTCAGTGCCGAACGCACGGCCTGCATGCCCGACGACGCGGTCCACAGCGTTGCGATCAGGCCGATCGTCAGCAGCGCCTGGTTCCGATGCGCCAGAACCTGGTCGATGACCGGCTGCATCGCGTCGCGCACCAGTTGCGGCGCGTAGCCCATGACGCGGTCGGCCAGTGCCGCCGCATCGCCGGGCTGCCCGATGAAGCCGGCAGCGGCGGACAGCAGGATCAGCAGCGGAAACATCGCCAGCACCGAAGAGAACGCCAGGCTACCGGCCTGGTTGGCACTTTGGTGAAGGACGTAGTTGCGGATGGCCAGCAGGATCACGCGCAGGCCGGGTGTGCGCATCGCGGCCTGCTGCGCGCCGTGCCAGGCGGCAACCAGCTGCCTCATGGGCGGGGTTGCCGGGTCATCTCTGCGGCACAGGGTTCGAGGACGGCGGCGGATCGGGCTGGACAGGTGATGGTCATGATCGATCATGGCACGGCGTCGACGGATGCGCGCCTGCACCGGGCACCGGAGCGGGCTTCAGGGCGGCGGCACGATGATCCAGATCGCCACGGTCTTGTCCTTCGCCGAGGGGTTCACCCACATGTGGCTGAGCGATGGCGGAAAGGTGAAGGTGTCGCCCGCGTACAGGTGGTGGGACACGTTGTCCACCACGATGATCAGTTCGCCTTCCTTGATGTGGACCAGGTCCGAGGCCGCATTGAGCGTGTAGGGCTCCGAACCCGAGCCGCCGTTCGGTTCGATCACCGACAGCAGCGCCATCATGTGCTCGTTGCTGGAGCCTGAGATCAGGAACTCCGACATGCCCTGCCCGCCAAGGCTGATCGGCGTGCCCTCGGAAGCGCGCACCAGGTTGGTTGCGGGCGGGTCGAACAACGAGCCGGGCCGTATGCCGATCGCGTTGCACACGCGCAGCAGCGTGGCGACCGACGCGGCCACGGCATCGCGCTCGAGCCGGCTCAGGAACGACTTGGTGATACCGGCGACATTGGCCACCTGCTCGATCGACAGGCTGCGCGCCTTGCGGGCAGCGCGAAGGCGCTCGCCGAGGTGGATGTCGTCCTGCGGCGGGCGAACCACCTGCAGCGGTGCCGCGACCTTCTTGGGCGTGCGCGGAACACTGCGCGCAACCGACGCCACGGGCGCTTCGGGCGCACTGACGAGAGGCGCGCTCTTGGAGGATTTCGTTGACTGTCGGGAAGTGGAGCGGGCCATGAAACGAGTTTAATCAGTCGATTGCGTTTGCCGCTCGCAGGCCGCGTAATGCGCCGCTATCTCTGCGCCGGTGGCAATCCAGATGTCGTCGTGGCTGCGTGCGTGGTCGAGGAACTCGGTCATGATCATGAAGCCCTTGGGCCGGCCGGAGACCTGGGGATGCATCACCATCGACACCACGCCGCCCCATTCGCGCGTCTGCGCGAGTTCATCCTTCCAGATCGACACGACATGGCCGCGCGGCATCAGCGTGCGCGGCGAGTGACGGTGCGTCAGGCCGTAGCCCCAGTCGTCGAAACTGAAGTTGACGGGGATCTCGATCACGCCGGACCGGCCGTCTTCCAGCACATGCCGATAGGGGCGGATGTCGTCGCGCCACGAACTGGAATAGACGAAGCCGCAGTCGGTGAGCAGCGTGAGCAGTTCGGCCACGCTCTCGCCGTACGGTGCGCGGTAGCCGACGGGCTTCACGCCGAGGATCCGCTGCATCGCATCGAGCCCCTGCTCCACCTCGTCCTGCATGGCCGCGAGTTGTCCCGGCTCCGGCCGCTTGTGCCAGTAGCCGTGGTGCGCGACTTCATGGCCGCCCTGCACGATCGACTCGCACAGCGCCGGATGCGCATCGAGCGCCCAGCCGGTCACGAAGAAGGTCGCCTTGATCTCGCGGTCGGCCAGCGCTTCGAGGATCTTGGGAATGCCGACACGTGCCTCGTAGCCGCCGTACGAGCGCGTCACCAATCGGCGCTCGCTCAGTGCATCGAACGCCAGCCAGATGGATTCGCCGTCGACATCGAATGCGGGCATCAGCGCGCAGCGATGGCCGTCGGGCCAGGGGAACTCGGGGGCCGGCGGCGCCTGATTGGCGGCGGCCGGTTTGCGGGCGGTGTAGTCGTCGGCCATGCGTGTGGTCCCAGGGTTCGGGGTTCAGGGTTGTGCCAGGAAGGCGTCGATGGCGGTGTCGAGCGCCTGCGCGGCAGCGTCGGCCTGCGCACGCAGCGCCGCGACCTGCGCGCGGTCGGCGTCCAGCAGCAACCGGGCCGCCGCCGACTCGCGTGCGACCGAGGCGGATGCCGGGCCGCCATACAGCACGCGGCGTTCCACGAAGGCGCGCGGGTCCATCGCATCGGCGAACACGGCGTCCGACAGATGCGGCGCGGGCGCACCGATCTCGGTGGCCGCTTCGTCCAGATGGGCGGAGGTGGATGCTTCGGGCCGGACACCGGCCGCCGCGCAACGCCGCACGAGCACCGCGACGACCTGGTGCGCGGTGCGCCAGTCGAAGCCCGCCACGCGCACCAGGGCACCGGACAGGTCGGTCACCTGCGCCCAGTTCGCGCTGGCGAGCGTGTGCATGCGCTGTACGTTCACGGCCATGTCGCGCAGCAGCGGCCCCATGCTGTCGAAGCGCACGCCGAGGTCGCGGCCGAGGTCCCACAGGATGGCCT
>CAIQMJ010000271.1 GCA_903872875.1 uncultured Variovorax sp. | reverse complement strand
GCTGGACCACCGGGGAGATCAGAACTGATACGCTGACCGGGCCTTCAACCAGGAGAAGGTCATGTCATCAAGAGGTCCATACCGGCGCCACGCGCCGGAGTTCAAGATTCAGCTGTGCCAGGACATTCGCAGCGGCGCCATTGGCCGGCGCGACGCGGCGAAGAAGTACACCCTGTCGACCAACCTGATTCAGCTCTGGCTGACGCAGTACGACCGGGGCGAGCTGAGCACCGAGGAGGCCGAGGCGTCGGTCATCGCGGAGTACGAAGCCAAGATCGCCGCCCTCGAGCGCAAGGTTGGCCAGCTCACGATGGAGCTGGACCCGGTCAAAAAACACCCCGCCTGCGCCTCGTGAGCGACAACGAGAACTTGTCGATCATCACCGGCCCCAAGCCTGTTCCATCCGACGGGGGTGCCAAGTGATCGAACTGCCGCGCAGCACCTTCTACTACCGGCCGACGGCGGCCAGCCAGAGCATGAGCGATGCCAGGCTCATCGAACTGATCGAGAGCATCCAGGAAGAGTTGCCGGGCTACGGCTACCGGCGCGTGACGCACGAGCTGCGCCGACGTGGGCACGTGGTCAATCACAAGCGTGTCGCGCGTGTGATGAGGGCTCAGGGCCTGAGTATCAAGCCGCGCAGGCGCTTCGTGCGCACCACCGACAGCAAACACGACTCGCCGATCTTCCCCAACCTATACCGCAACGTCATCCCGACCCAGCCCAACGTGGTGTGGGTTGCCGACTTCACCTACATTCGGATTGCCACGGGGTTCTGCTATCTGGCGGCCATTCTCGATGCCTGTAGCCGTAAGGTGGTGGGCTACGCGATCTCGCGCAACATCGACACGACGCTGGCCTTGGCGGCGCTGCGATCCGCCGTGCAACGTCGACGTCCTGCGCCTGGCTGCGTCTTCCACACGGATCGCGGAGCGCAGTACGCAAGCGAGATCTATCGCAGGGCCTTGCAGGAAGCAGGCATGCGCGGTTCGATGAGTTCACCAGGCAATCCGTACCACAATGCGCAGGCCGAGAGCTTCATGAAGACGCGCAAGGTCGAGGACATCTATATTGGCGGATACGAGACCTTCGCCGATGTTGCAGCCCGGCTGCCAAGGTTCATCGAAGAGGTCTACAACGCCAAGCGCCTGCACTCTGCGCTCGGCTATCGGTCACCCAACGAGTTCGAAGATCAACTGGTCCGGCAAGTGGCTTAGATCTGACTCCCGGTGGTCCAGCTGCAGGGGTTCACTCCAGTGCACGGCTCAGTTGTTTCCTGGGGCCCGCTGATTGCTGGCTTGGCGCTCTCCAAGCCATCGAAGGGGTCGAACGCATTGGAACCGGAGCCAGCCAGCAACAGCGCGAAGGCGTCCTGAACCCTTTCCAAAGACGGCCGAAAACCGACACGGCCCAGCACGTGTCTACTGAGCAGGCTTTGGGAGACGTTTCCAAGGGTAATGCCAGAATCCCCAGCCAGGGCGTTCCGGAACCTGCATTCGCCAGCAAGTCGCCGAGCACAATCCCAGGCCACAGGCCGGGACCCCAACGAAGGAGAACGAAAAGGCTGAGCCCGGTGGGCGCCCAGATCAGCGTGACGTTGTGGGCGATGCTGGAATACGAGAATCCGATGCGCGCTGCCAGCGCATAAACGGCACTGAAGATCAAACACTTGACCAGCCAACGCGGCTGACGCTCCCAGGGCGCTGGAGCCCATCTCGAAGCGGATGCGCGGGGCAGAGTGAAAGAATCAGCCATGGGAAGCAGATGCAAGATGGATGGCAGTTACCCGGTTGGTGGCCAGCCGGGGCCGTGCGCGCGTACAGATCGAGACGACGCCGGTCATGCGTGGCACGGTACATCCGGTGCGAACCATGGTCGTGCGGCCACGGGTGGAGGAGGCGTTCGGCTTTGCCCAAGTGCAGGTGCCGGACTTCGCCGACCTCTATGCCGGCAAGCTGGCCGCTCCGCTGTCGCGGCAGCACCCGCGCGATCTCTTCGACGTGGGCCTGCTGCTGGAGGATGAACGCGCGGATGCGGGGCTCTGGCGAACCTTTCTCGTCTACCTGACGTGCAGTCCCAAGCCAGCCTGGGAGATGCTGGCGCCGCGCGTGCCCGCGGACTTCGCGGAGACCTTCGAGGCTCATTTCAAAGGCATGACGACGGAGCCCATCGGGGTAGGAGCCTTGCTGGAGAGCCGCGAGCGCCTGTTGCCGCGTGTGGCGTCGTGGCTGGACAAGTCGTCTTGCGCATTCCTGCGGTCCGTAGAGAGCGAGCAGCCAGATTTCGGGTTGATCGGGTTCGCGCATGCGTCGGACTTGCCGGGTGTGCGGCGCAAGCTGCACAACCTAGCGCAGCGCACGGCAGCGAAGCGGGCGACAGATCGCCAACAGCTTGAAGAGACGCTGGCGCGGGTCGTGGGTGCCAGGTGACCAGAGAGGCCGACGGCCGAAGGCGGCGGCACGGCTTGTTCATTGGGTTTCCAGAAACGTGAGCGCGTCTAGGGTCGCTTGCGGATGCTTTGAATCGGGCCGGTTCGTGGCGGCGCCCGGATAGGACGAAACGTGGCCCTCGGCGTCCACTTCGCCCACCGTGTACGGCACCTTGGCGTCGGGCCTCAGGCCCTTGCCTGCGTGCCGCGAATCAGCTGGCCAGGTTGGTCTTGCGGCTCAGGCAGAACTTGCATTGGCGGTATTCCGGCGTGTAAAGCGGAATGCCGTGATCGCCTTTCTTCAGCGTGGTCACGTCGGGGGCCCACGTCGACCACGATGCCTGCGCCTTCATGGCCGAGGATGGCTGGAAAGATGGCGACGCTTCCGTCGAAAGCACGTTGGCGCTTCTGGTGAAGTGTCGTGAGCGCGGGTCGCTGCAGCTTCGATCGCGGGCTTCTCGTCCAATCCGCACCTGACGGACACGCAGCGGCTGCCGTCCGTCGCAGTCTCTGACGCCAGTCCTTCCTGGACGACCACGTCGCGGTGACGCTGGTACACGCCACCAGCAGGTGAAGTACATCATCAGCTACGACAGCCACATGAGCGTAGGGCACCACGACCTATGACAAGGGCGCCGTCACGTCGGTGCTCGGTATGTTGTTCAAGCCCCAGAAGAATATGTCCCTTGACGGCAAGTACAAAGAGGGATTGAGCAAGGGAGACACCGCCCCCCGCGATTACTGGGTGAGCGGCTCCGGAAGCTGGCTGCACTTCGGCAAGCCGCGCACCTTGATGGTGTCGGCCACTGTGGATTTCTGACATTGTCGGCTTCGCTGATCGGTGTGGCCCGACGATGGGTTGTCGCTGTCCGCCTGCGGTGTGGCATGCAGATCCGTCAGCGCCATGCCGGCTAGCGTCGCGGCGCTCGAAAGCAGCTTGTGGGGATGCGTGGGAGAGCGCGTCGTTTGCGCGTGTTGCTGCCGCGAGCCGATCCGGCCGCCACGCATGTTGCGTGCGGATAGGCCGGCTGAAAATGCAGTTTCTTTTCTTCCCACGGTGACTGCGCGTTTCTTAGTCGATCGCTGGAGCCTCCTTCAGTGTGTCCGCTTGCGCAGCCTCAACGCATTGCCCACGACTGAAGCCGAGCTCAGGCTCATCGCCAGCGCAGCGACCATCGGCGACAGCAGCCAGCCCGTGAACGGATACAGCAGGCCGGCGGCCAGCGGTACACCCAGGCCGTTGTAGACCAGCGCGAACCAGAGGTTCTGCTTCATGTTGTCGACGGTGGACTGCGACAGCGCCCGCGCGATCGAGATGCCGCGCAAGTCGCTCTTCACCAGGGTGACCTGGGCGCTGTTCATCGCGACGTCGGTGCCGGTGCCCATCGCGATGCCGACATCGGCCTTGGCGAGCGCCGGTGCATCGTTGATGCCGTCGCCCGCCATCGCCACCACACGGCCTTCCTTCTGGAGGCGCTCGACCAGCGCCAGTTTGTCCGCCGGCTCGACCTCCCCATGCACCTCATCGATGCCTAGCCGCGCGGCGACGGCCCTGGCCGTGGTCTCGCCGTCGCCGGTCGCCATCACGATGCGCAGGCCCGCCGCATGCAGTGCCGCCAACGCTTCGGGCGTGCTGGCCTTGAGGGGATCGGACACCGCCAGCAGCCCGGCCAGCCGGCCGTCCACCGCGAGATACATGACGCTCGCGCCTTCCGCGCGCAGCGCTTCGGCCTGCGGCGCAAGCGGGTCTGCCGCAACGCCGGCCTGCTCCATGAGCACGGTGTTCCCGAGTGCCAGCCGGCGGCCCGCCACCTGGCCGCTCACGCCGATGCCGGAGCCCGACTCGAAGCCTTCAGGCGTCTCGAGCGCCAGCCCTTGCGCGCGCGCCTGCCGCACGATCGCATCGGCCAGCGGATGCTCGCTGCCCTGGTCGAGGCTGGCCGCCAGGCGCAGCACTTCGTCGGCGTTGAAACCCCCCGCCGGCACGGCGCGCTCGAAGGCCGGCCGGCCCTCAGTCAACGTGCCGGTCTTGTCGACGATGAGCG
>CAIQMJ010000270.1 GCA_903872875.1 uncultured Variovorax sp. | reverse complement strand
GCCGTCGTTCGGCGTCAACGTCATTGCATCCGAGTCCTTCGGCTCGGCCGACACCGACGTGACGCCGCAGTTGCTGCGCATCCGGGAAAAGAAGCCCGACGCGATCATCGTCTGGTCGGCCAATCCAGGGCCGACGATCGCGCTGAAGAATGCAGCCGACATCGGCATCAAGACGCCGTTCTTCCTGACGTTTGCGAACGCATCGAACTGGTTCTTGACCCAGACCGGTGCGGCGGCCGAAGGGGTGTATGTCTCCTCCTTTCCGCTGGTGCGGCCGCAGGTTCTGCCGGACAAGTCGCCCCGCAAGGCGCCACTGCTCGCTTTCCAGAAGCGGTACACGGAGCGCTACGGCACGACACCCGACCAGTCGGCGGGTCACTCGATGGACGACTTCATCATCCTGGAGGAAGCGCTGAAGACCATCAAGGGGCCGGTGACCCGGATCGGTCTGCGCGATGCGATCGAGAAGGTGCGCATGTGCGGCGCCAATGGCTGCCGCCAACTGTCGGACAAGGATCACCGGGGCCTGGACAACGACGCTCTGGTGATGATGCAAATCAAGAACGGGGCCTGGACTGCGGTCGACTAGCATGCCGCGGTCACCGTATGCGCGAGAGCCGCTCCCTATGACAACCGACCGTATCGTTGTCGTCGGCGCTGGCCATGGCGGTGCGACCGTGGCAGCGCTGCTGCGGCAGTTCGGCCACGCTGGCCCGGTCACCCTGCTGAGCGACGAGGCGCTGGCGCCTTACCATCGGCCTCCTCTGTCGAAGGCTTGGCTGACAGATGGAAGATCCAGCATCGAATCGCTGCTGCTGCGCCCGAGCGGGTTCTACGAGACCCATGACATTCATCTGCGCTTGAACGCGAAGGTGGAAAGCATCGACCGCGAGGCCAAGTGCGTCGCGTTGGCCGGCGGTGCTTCGATCGACTACGACGTGCTTGTCCTGGCCTGCGGATCGCACGCATCCCGTCCTCCCATCGCAGGGCTGCATTTGGAAGGCGTTTCGGCGCTACGTGGTGTGACTGACGCGGAGAAGATTCGTCTCATGCTGGCCGCGGACCGGCGCGTCGCAGTCATCGGCGGGGGGTATATCGGCCTCGAGGTGGCTGCGTCGGCATGCACGGCAGGCGCGCGCGTCACGCTCTTCGAGCGCGAGGACCGGCTGCTGGCGCGGGTCGTGTCTGAACCCATATCGGCCTTTTTCGCGGCACGCCATGCGCAGCGCGGCGTCGAGGTGCGCACGGGCGCCGGGATTGCCGCGATCGAGGGTGCACGGGGACGGGTCGAGGCTCTGCGGCTGTGTGATGGCACCTCCGTTCCGTGCGATGCGGTCGTGATCGGTACGGGAGCCTTGCCAAGCGATGCGTTGGCCCGCGCCGCCGGGCTAGCGTGCGACGACGGCGTGCTCGTCGACGCGCAGGCACGCAGTTCAGACCCCTCGATCTTCGCGATTGGCGATATGAGTCGGCGTGCCGCCTCGGCCGGTGGATATGGCATCCGTCTAGAGAGCGTTGGCAACGCCTTAGAGCAGGCCAGGCTGGTGGCCAGCGCCATTGCGCGTCGCGCACCGCCCGCAGCCGAAGTGCCGTGGTTCTGGTCGGATCAGTTCGACGTCAAGTTGCAGATCGCCGGTCTGCCCATCGGTGCGACCGATGCGGTGCTGCGCGGAGATCCCTCGTCGGGCTCGTTCGCCGTCTTTCATCTCCGGGACGATGTGCTGGTCTGTGTGGAGGCGGTCAACGCTGCCACTGAGTTCGTGGCAGGCAGGCTGCTCATAGCGAAGGGCCGCCAAGTGGCCGCCAGACAGCTGAGGGATCCGAACATATCCATGAAGGCGCTTCTTGCATGAAGCTGCCTAGCAAAGAAGGAACAGCAATGATTCGAGTCAACTTCGTGAACGCCGACGGAACGTCGCGTCAGGCGCGCGGGGAGGCGGGTATGTCCCTCATGGAACTTGCAGTTCAGAATGACATCGTCGGAATTCTGGCTGATTGCGGCGGCGCCTGTTCATGCGGCACCTGTCACGTCCACCTCGACGAGGGGTGGACCGGCGCGTTTCCGGTTGCCGAGGACCACGAGCGCGGCTTGCTGGAGTTTTCGCCGGCGTTTCAGGCCAATTCGCGCCTGTCCTGTCAGCTCGTACTGACCGAAGCGGTCGATGGTTTGGTCGTGCGGATTCCGCCGGTCTGAGATGCCCGAATGACAGACCCATCGGCCGCGGCGGCATTGCCAGAACCCGCACGACGTACGCTTCAGCATACGCGGCTCGTTCAGTATCGGGGCTATCAGCGCAGCGATGGCTGGTGGGACGTCGAGGGCGAACTTCTCGACAACAAGGCACAACAGTGGCGCTCTTCCGAAAAGGGCGAGATGCAGCCTGGGCAGCCCGTCCACCACATGCTGGTGCGCGTCACCTTCGATGGCGGTCTGACCGTCCTTGAGGCGAACGCAGCCATGCCCGAAACCCCCTTTCCAGAGTGCATGCAGGCGCGTGCGCCGCTGCACCTTCTGGTGGGCGCTTCGCTGGGTCCCGGCTGGCGCCGCGCCATCGAAGCTGCGTTGGGGGGCGCTCGAGGTTGCGCGCATCTGCGTGAACTGCTCTTCGGCCTCGGTACGGCCGCTTACCAGACGCTCGGCCCGACGCTGGAGAAGCAAGCGCAAGCCGCGACTCCCGGGGGCGGAGCGCAGCCCTTGCGCCACTTTGGCCAGTGTGTGGCCTGGGACTACGCCGGCGATGTGATGAAGCGGCATCACCCAGCGTTTTACCGCAGCGGTGACCAATGAGCTCCGTCGTGATGTTTGAACCGTCTCGATCGGCAGTCCGACGCGCGATCGCGTCGTCGCCCGGGCCCAGACCCTTTGGAAAGGAATGACAGATGTTCGATGGGGAAAGCATTCAGGTGTCCGCGCTCGGACAGGGATACGTTGAGCTTTGCTTCGACCGCAAGGGAGAGTCCATCAACAAGCTGGACCGCCGCACGGTGGACGAACTGAAGGCGGCCACCGCGTCTATCAAGGCGGCCGAGTCCGTTCGAGGTGTGCTTGTCACCAGCCGCAAGGATGTCTTCATCGTTGGGGCAGATATATCGGAATTCTCCAGCCTCTTCAGCTTGCCTGAGGCTGCGCTGGCAGCGGAAGTCCGCAGCATGAACGAAGCCTTCGTCGCGATCGAGGAACTCGACGTGCCGACAGTGGCCGCCATTCAGGGCTTCGCGCTCGGCGGCGGATTGGAGTTTGCTCTGTCTCTGGCCCTGCGCGTCGCATCGAAAGATGCTCGGATCGGCTTGCCCGAAGTCAAGTTGGGCCTCATTCCAGGATTTGGCGGAACTGTGCGCCTGCCGCGCATCAGTGACACAGCCATTGCCCTGGACTGGATCGTCTCCGGGCGTTCCAACAGCGCGGCGCAGGCGCTGCGAGATGGGGTGGTGGACGAACTCAGTGAGCCTGAGCATTTGCGCGATGCGGCGCTGTCCGTGCTGACCCGG
>CAIQMJ010000269.1 GCA_903872875.1 uncultured Variovorax sp. | reverse complement strand
GGTAGCCATGCCCGGCTGGCCGGTGAAGTTCACCGGCGACTCGGCGATCACCAAGTCGAACTCCGTGCCTTGCAGCACGGCGGCGGCGCCGCTGGCTGCCCGGGCCTCCTGGGCCCGAACGCCCGATGCCTGCATCGACAGGCCCATCAAGACACCGCCAGCCGCCAATCCCTGCACGAATCGTCGCCGCGACAAGTCAGAGGCATGGGAAAAAACCAAGGGTGGGTAGCGCGTCATGACGGAAAACTCTCCAGGAACCGATATCAAAGGGCGCCTGCGAGACCCCGCGGAACCCTGGGGGCTCGCCTTGACACCGTTGAAGACCATCCTATGGAGCCCTCACTTTCGGTCGGATGACCCATTCATTACATTCATGTAATGCTTGAGTCATCTTCACGGAAGATTCCGCAAAGTAAATTGCGCACGAGATCAGATGCGCATGCCGGGGAGCGCAGATGAGCGAGGGGTAGAGCGTTACCGTAGGGAAAGCGATGAAATTGCTGGTGGTTGAAGACGAGAACAAGACGGCGGACTATGTTCGCCAGGGCCTCATGGAAGCGGGGTTCATGGTGGATCTGGCCCGCAACGGGCTCGACGGCCACCACCTGGCCATGAGCGAAGCCTACGATCTGGTCATCCTCGACGTCATGCTGCCCGACGTGGACGGCTGGCGCATCCTGCAGTCGCTGCGCGAAGCAGGCAAGCAGGTCCCGGTGCTGTTCCTGACCGCACGCGGTGGTGTGGATGACCGCGTCAAGGGCCTGGAACTCGGTGCCGACGACTACCTGGTCAAGCCCTTCGCGTTTTCAGAACTGCTCGCGCGCGTACGCACCCTGCTGCGCCGGGGCAGTGCGCCCAACCACCCGGATCGCATCCAGGTCGCCGACCTGGTGCTCGACCTCCCACGCCGTCGGGCAACGCGGGCGGGGCAGCGCATCAACCTGACCAGCAAGGAGTTCGCGCTGCTCGAACTGCTCGCGCGGCGCCAGGGCGAGGTGCTGCCCCGTTCACTGATCGCCTCGCAGGTCTGGGACATGAACTTCGACAGCGACAGCAACGTGATCGATGTCGCCATTCGCCGGCTGCGCGCGAAGATCGACGACGCCTTCGAGCCCAAGCTCATCCACACGGTGCGGGGCATGGGCTATACGCTGGATGCCCCGGATGCCGAATAGGTTTGCAGGGACCCGTCGCCCGGCATCGCTCGCGCTGCGGGTCACGGCCCTGGTTGGCATGGCCACCACGCTGGTGTTCCTGGCCTTCAACTGGATCATCGTGCGCTCGCTGGAGCATCACTTCGCCGAGCAGGATGCCGGGGAACTCAGGGCTGTGGCCGATGCCGTCATCAAGCCATTGCGCGAAGCGGGCAGGGGCGTTGACGGCGCACTGCTGCGCCGCCAGCTCGCCGGCGCGGTGACCGGACACCATGGGGTGTTCTACTACGTCGCCGATACCGCCGGAAACACGGTCTATGCGGGCCAAGGCCCCAACCTGTCGCCCATCGCCGCACGGGGCAGACCAACTGCACGCATCGATGCCCGCGAACTGACGACCTGGCAGGAAGGCGGGAAGTCCTATCGCGGCGCGGTACTTCGCGTGGATGGCAATGCCGGCCTGACTGGTGATCCCTACATCGTCGCCGTTGCGATGGACATCGACCTCCATCTCTCGTTCCTCGAAGAATTCAAGCGCATGCTGTGGTGGGCCACCTGCATCGTGCTGTGCATTGCGCTGCTGGTCGCCTGGCTGGCCGTTCAATGGGGGCACCGGCCCATTCGCAAGGTCAATGAAAGGATTCGTGCGATCCGTTCGTCGCAACTGCACGTGAGATTGAACCCCAGGGAAGTACCGATCGAACTGGCAGAACTCGTTGCATCGTTCAACGACATGCTCGGGCGCATCGAGGACGGATTCGCGCAGCTGTCCAACTTTTCGGCTGACATCGCGCACGAATTGCGCACCCCGGTCACCAACCTGACCACGCAGACGCAGGTGGCTCTGGGCCAGTCCCGGTCTTCCGACGAGTATCGGGAAATCCTCTATTCGAACCTGGAGGAGTTCGAGCGCATGGGCCGCATGATCGGCGACATGCTGTTCCTCGCGCAGACCGAGAACGATCCGCACAATCTCCATCGGGTGGACATGGACCTGGGGGAAACGGTCAAGGGGCTCTTCGACTACTTCGAGGCGTTGGCGGAAGACCGCAGCGTTGCGTTGCGTCTGCAAGGTCGGGCCGAGCCGATACGGGCCGACCGGGAGATGCTGCGCCGGGCCCTCAGCAACCTTCTGTCCAACGCCATCCGCCATACTCCACACGGTGCGGCCGTTACTGTGAGGCTGAGCCAGGATGAGGGACACACCACGGTGAGCGTCGAGAATCCAGGCAAGAGGATCCCCGATGAGGATCTGCCCAGGTTGTTCGATCGTTTTTACCGTGTCGATCCCTCGCGGCAACGCAAGGGAGAGGGGGCCGGGCTGGGTCTTGCCATCGTCAAGTCGATCGTGGAGGCGCACGGCGGCGAGGTGCGTGGGGCGTCCGATGATGCGCTGACACGGTTCGATGTCGTGTTGCCCCGTACTTCATGACGATCTCATCGACGCCGAGCTACTGACTCAACGACGGCCAGGTCCATTCAAGACGTTCGATCACCCGCGAGCGGTCCGGGCGCCGACAATGGAGCGCTGGTGGAATCACATCTTCAAGCGCTGATCGGCTATTTCTCCGAGCACCCGCAATTGGCGCTCGCTGCGGTGTTCGCGGCGGCCTTGCTCGAGGCACTGGCCGTGATCGGTACGGTTGTTCCGGGCAGTTCGATCGTCTTCGTCGGCGGCATGCTCGTCGGGCTCCAGGCGCTCGACCCGGCGTGGACGGCAGTTGCCGCAGTGAGCGGTGCGGTCGCCGGTG
>CAIQMJ010000268.1 GCA_903872875.1 uncultured Variovorax sp. | reverse complement strand
CAGCGACTCGATGCCGTCGATCGTGCGCGGGCCGGGAATGAGGAATTCGCTGCGCGAGACGGTCAGTGCACGGCCGTCGCGCACCGCGCGGAGGTCGCGCCATCCGGGCAGACGGACCAGCTCGTCGAGCGCGGCCCGGGTGCCGGCGAACAGCAGCACGTCGGGGTCGGACGCGAGGACCGCCTCCGGCGACACCTGCGGCACCGCGCCGCGGCCCGCCAGCGCAAAGCGGCTGCCGGCCTTCAGCATCGCCTCGCCGGTGTAGGTGTCGCCGCGCGCCACCAGCAACATGCCGTTGCCGATGCGGCCGGTGATCATCACGGCGCGCAGCGCGGGCCGGCCGGCAACCTGCGCCGCCACGCGGTCGAGCCGCTGCTGCAGCGACGCCGCCAGCGCCTCGCCGCGTTCCGGCACGCCGGTCGCGCGGCCGACCAGCCGGATGTTGTCGAGCACCTCGCCCACGCTGCGGCTCAGCAGCACGATGACCGGCACGCCGATGCGCTCCATCGGATCGACCAGCTGTTGCGCGGCCTGCCGCGCGGGCGTGACGATCACCAGGTCGGGCCGTTGCGCGACCACCGCGTCGACCGAGAAACCGAGCCGCCCGCCGACCTTCGGCCGTCCGGCGACCTCCGGCGGAAAGCGCGTGTAGTCCTCGACACCGACGATCCTGTCGGCCATGCCCAGCGCCGCGACCAGCTCGGTGTTCGACGCGAAGATCGTCACCAGCCGCTGCGGTGCCGCGGGCAGCACCACGCGGCGGCCGAGCGCGTCGCGCACCTCGATCGGCGCGGCGTGGGCGCACGTACCCATCAGCAACGCCGACAAGATCGTGAACGCGCGACGCATCAGAAGTTCACCAGCATCCCGACTTGAAGTTCACGGCCGGGCATGGAAGTGCCGCAGCCACCGTTCTGGAAGCGCGGGTCCGCGATGCAGGGCTTCTGGTCGAGCGCGATGAAGATCGGGCTGCGGTTGATGTCGAACAGGTTGTTGACGGCCGCGAACACCCTCACCTGCTTGTCGATGCGCCAGTCGCCGCGAAGGTTCCAGGTCGTGAACGCGCCCTTGCGGTGGATGTAGGTGCTGTAGGGCTCGCCCCGCGGGATCAGCAGCGCCTCTTCGGTGTCGTACCACATCGGTCCGCGCAGCAATGCGCCGAGCTGCAGGCTCCAGTCGTCCGGCTGCGTGCCGGCGCCGCGGCCATAGCGCATGCCGAGCGAGGCCTCGTACTTGTACATGCGCTGCACGCGGTCGGTGTCGAGCGTGGTCGCGCCCTTGTCCTGCATCGTGAAGTTGTAGTAGCCGTTGGCGTAGGCGCTGACGCGGTAGGCGCCGGTCGCGAAGGCCAGCGCCTTGGCCAGGTCGACATCGGCGGTGGCCTCGAGCCCGCGCACCACGATGTCGGCCGCGTTGTTGGCGTAGTCCGAGGTGTTGGTCGTGGCGCCGCGCGACACCGTCGTGATGCGGTCGAAGATGGTGGTCTGGAACAGCGCCATGTCCATCTTCCAGGCCGGCAACTGCAACGTGCCGCCGACCTCGATCTGCCGGTTGCTCTCGGGCTTCAGGTTCGGGTTGCCGAAGGTCCGGCCGCCGCCGACCGCGGTGAAGTCGGCGCCGAGTTCGCTCGAGGTCGGCGCACGGAAGCCGGTGGAGATGCCGGTGCGCAGGTTCAGCACGTCGAGCGCGCGCCAGGTCGCGCCGGCCGACCAGGTCGTCTCGCCATAGGACTGGCTGCCGCTGCGCTGCAGCGCGAGGTTGGGCGTGGCGTCGAAGCTGGTCTTGCCCCAGGTCTGGCGCGCGCCGCCGCGCAGCGTGAGCCGGTCTTCGATGAACTTCTGCGCGTCCTCGAAGTACAGCGCGCTGACATGCTCGGTCTGGTTGTTGTCGTAGGGTGCGACCTGGCCGCTCGGGCCGCCGGGTAGCGCGACGCGCACCCGGTCCGACCGCAGCTTGCTGCGCTCGAAGTCGTAGCCCAGCAGCAGGTCGTTGCCCTCGCCCAGCTTGAAGCGCGGCTGCATGCGCGTGCCCGCGATGTCGAGCCTGCGGAGGTTGTAGTCGCTGCGCGTGCCGGGCACCGCGGCCGTGCCGCTGCGCACCACCGGCGACGCCCACTTGAGCTCGTCCTCGTCCTGCACGAGGTAGGCCTGCGCCATCCAGCTGAAGCGTTCGTCGGCGGTACGGCCTTCGTAGGTGGCGTCGAAAGACGCGTTGGTGCGGTCGTCCTTGCTCACCGTGTTGGCGCCCGATCCGCGGAAGCCCGCGTTGTAGATGCCGTCGGTGCGCAATTGCAGGTCGACCCGGTTCAGCTCGTTCAGCTGAAAGCCGACCGCCCCGCTGAAGCCGCGGCGCTCCCAGCCGGTGTTCGCCAGCGTGCCGCCGCCCTTGCCCGAGTCGTAGTCGCCACGCCGGCCGCCCGACACGCCGAAGTACCAGTCGGCTGCGTCGGTGGCGCCGCTGGTCTGGGCGGTGGCCGTGACCAGCCCCCACGAGCCGATCGCCACGCCGGCCTGGCTCGGCGGCGAATTGGCGCCGCTCTTCATGATGATGTTGATCACGCCGCCCATGTTCTGGCTGCCGTAGATCACCGACGCCGGGCCGCGCACGATCTCGATGCGCTCGATCTCGGACGTGCTCAGCTTGGAGATGTTGGCCGTGCCCGCGCGCCGCCCGTTCACCAGCACCAGAACCTGGCCCTTGAAGTCGCGTCCCTGGCCGTCGCTGGTCGCGCCGCGGATGTTGATGGAGGTCTGCGCGGCGGTCCATTCGCTGAAGAAACCGACCGCGTTCTCGGCCAGCAGATCGGTCACCGACCTGGCGCTGGAGCGGTCGATGGCTGCGCGATCGATGACCTGCGTGGTCGCGGCGATGCGGCCCCGTTCTTCGGGCCGTGCGGTGGCGGTCACGAAGATCTCCTTGAGCGCGTCGGTCTCCTGCGCCATGCCGTCGCCGGCGGCGATCGACAGGCAGGCGAGGACGCCAAGGCGGACGGAACTCGGGATGGGGAACGGTGTGACCCTGCGCATGCGCGGCTCCAGTGCGTCCTGCGACCCCGCAGGACTGTCGACACAGAAAAGCACGCTGAGAGAGGGCACGCGTCGAGACAGGCCGCTGCATGCGCATCGACCTGCCCGGACCGACGCACTCCCGCAGCGTCCGAAGGCGGTGGCGCAGGCCGGTATCCGGGCTTGCGGAACGTCGCCGGGCATGCACGTGCACATGCATCACCGACGACCGGACACCTCGCCTTCCCACGCGTTGAAGCGCAGTGACTGCCGATGCCGGGGGCATCGACCTGAGGGTTCCATTTCCGCTGACCGTTGCGGGGGCAGCGCAGGAATGGCCACGTCATGGACGACGCGGCGCACCTGCTTCCCGTTTAACCCCCAGGCCATCGAATGGCATGCGGGGCACCTGGCAACCGTGGCGCGCCGCCCGCTTGAGCGGATCGGCGCGACCGGGCGGGATTATAGGGAGCGGGCGTGACGGGTCAGGCGTGTTGCTGCAGGCGCGCGAGCGCGTCGGCATTCGACGAACACGTCGCGCGGAAGGCCGCACAACGGACTGCGGCCCGCATCGCCGTGGCGATCAAAGCGCTCCACCACCAGGAAGGTGCGCCCGCCCGCCTGCAGGATGCGGCTGCGCGCCACGACGAGTCCGGGCAACGCCGCCGCGTGCGCGAGCGCAAGGTGCTCGCACACCAGCAGATCGGACCAGCGCTGCACGGTCGCGGACGCGTCGGCACCCGAGAACTTCACCAGGACATGCGGCGTCATGCTCCCCGCGAGCGCTCGGCGCGCAGTGAACTTGGGGAACTCGCCCGCAGCGCTGGAACCGGCGGACCCGGCCGACACCGCATGGTCGGCCAGCGCCGGGCAGTGGGTGGACGTGGCCGCCTCCGTGATCGGAGCGCTCGGCGCTGCCTTGGTCGCCAGCCAGAGTTCGCAGGCCGCATCGCCCACGATCAAGGGCCAGGCCTGATGAATGGCCCTTGCACAGGCAGGTATGCCTCGACGCCCGGATACTGGGGCCGGTCACCCGGTCGACTGCCATGCGACCCGTGCATCAATTGGTCTCCTCCACCCATCAGCCGGCACCCAACCCGACACACCATGACCCTCGCAAAAGCCTACGCGGCCAGATCCGCCACCACACCGCTCGCGCCCTTCAGCTTTGAACGCCGCACACCGACCGCGCGCGACATCGCCATCGACATCCTGCATTGCGGCGTCTGCCATTCCGACCTGCACACCGCGCGCAACGAATGGGGCGGCACCACTTACCCGGCCGTGCCCGGCCACGAGATCGTCGGCCGCGTCACCGCGGTGGGCGATGGCGTCTCGAAATTCAAGGTCGGCGACATCGTCGGCGTCGGCTGCATGGTCGACAGCTGCCAGCATTGCCAGCCTTGCGCCGATGGCCTGGAACAGTACTGCGACAACGGCTTCACCGGCACCTACGACAGCCCCGAGCAGGTATCGCGCGCCATCACGATGGGCGGCTATTCGGACCATATCGTGGTGCACGAGAAGTTCGTGCTCAAGGTCACGCATGCCGAGGCCGACCTGGCCGCTGTGGCACCGCTGCTCTGTGCGGGCATCACGACCTATTCGCCGCTGCGCCAATGGAAGGTCGGTCCGGGCAGCAAGGTCGGCATCGTCGGCCTGGGCGGTCTCGGCCACATGGGCGTGAAGATCGCGGCCGCCATGGGCGCACACGTGGTGCTGTTCACCACCTCGCCCGGCAAGACCGAGGACGCGCTGCGCCTGGGCGCGAAGGAAGTCGTGGTCTCGAAGAACGCCGACGAAATGGCCGCGCACGCCAACAGCTTCGACTTCATCCTGAACACGGTCGCCGCGGCGCACAGCCTCGACCCCTTCCTCGCGCTGCTGAAACTCGACGGCACGATGACGCTGGTCGGCGCACCCGCAACGCCGCACCCCTCGCCCGCCGTGTTCGGCCTGATCTTCAAGCGCCGCCGCCTGGCCGGCTCGCTGATCGGCGGCATCGCGGAGACGCAGGAGATGCTCGACTTCTGCGCGGCGCACGGCATCGTCTCGGACATCGAGCCGATCCCCATGGCCGGGATCAACGACGCCTACGAACGCATGCTCAAGAGCGACGTGAAGTACCGCTTCGTGGTGGACATGGCAACGCTGAAGGAAAGCGCTACGGCCTGACGACAGGCTTCGTGCTCACGGCGCGCATTTCATTTGCGCCAACGCAACGGCGTCCGGCCCCGCCGGAAATCTCAGCTGGCTGCCGGTATCGGTCGCCGCGCGCAGCACCGCCTTGGCGACATCGGCTTCGGTCGTCACCGCCGAGGGCTTTGCAAACGCGGCGAAGATGGGCCGCGCGAAAGGCTCGTACGCCGCGGGGATCAGACCGCTCATGCGTGCGCCGCCGTTCTCGGCGAATCGCGTGGTCGGTGCGTAGCCCGGCTCGACAAGCTTGACACGCACGTCGAAGGCCTCGAGTTCGAACGCGAGCGAAGCGGTGAACCCCTCGATGGCCACCTTGCTCGCGGTATACACCGCCACCAACGGCATGGGTGCCAGCGTCACACTGGATGTCACGTTGACGATCACACCGGACCGCCGACTCCGAAATTGGGGAACGACCGCCTGCACCATCGCCATGACACCGAACGTATTGGTCTCGAAGACCTCGCGGATCGTGGACATCGGCGTGGCCTCGAACGCGCCGACGACGCCAATGCCCGCGTTGTTGACGAGCACGTCGATGTTTCCCGCGGCCTGGATGGCCGCGGCGATGCTCTCCGGCTTGGTGACGTCCAGTGCCAGCACCCGCAGCCTGTCTGAGCTGGGCAGCACATCCTCTCGCGGCCTGCGCATGGTGGCGACGACGGTCCATCCTTCCGCAAGGAAATGGCGAGCCGTTTCGAGGCCGTAGCCAGACGAGCAGCCGGTGATAAGCACGGTCTTCATGGGAGTTCTCCGGGTTGATTGAAGGTGCCGCAACGATATTCACTTCATGCAGGACTCACTACAATGAAAGTCCTCCGTTCATTTGCAATAGTCCTGACATGTCCGATCCCCTCGCCGAAGTCATCGCACTGCTCCACCCACGTGCCGTGTACTCGAAGGTCATCAGCGGTGCCGGTTCATGGGCCGTGCGCTATTCGAAGTTCGGGCAGCCCAGCTTTTGCGCGATGCTTGAAGGCAGCTGCGTGCTGGCGGTCGATGGGCAGGCGCCGCTTGCGCTGACGGCGGGGGACTTCGTCCTCATGCCTGCGACCCCGGGGTTCACCCTTTCAAGCCCTTCGCCGGCCCCCCCTGTCCTCATGGATCCCATGAAGTCGGCCGAGGGGAACCAGGAGATGCGGCATGGCAGGCGGGACGGTCCACCCGATGTGCGGATGCTGGGCGGCTACTTCGCGTTCGAATCGCCCGATGCCGGGCTGCTGGTGTCGCTCCTCCCGGGCCTGTTGCACATGCGTGGGGTCGAACGGATGTCGGTGCTGGTGCAACTCGTCCGCGAAGAGTCCGTCCAAGAGCGGCCTGCACGCGATCTCGTTCTGACCCGGCTCATCGAAGTGCTTCTCGTGGAGGCATTGCGAGGCGCACCTCACGAGAGCGCGCCGCCAGGCCT
>CAIQMJ010000267.1 GCA_903872875.1 uncultured Variovorax sp. | reverse complement strand
GCACGTGCCCTACAACGGCGGCTCGACGCTGCTGGCGGCGATGCTGGGCGGCCAGGTCAACGTGGCCTGGGTGAATCCGCTGGACGGCACCTCGATGCTCGCGACCGGCAAGGTGCGCTACCTCGCCATCGCGACGCCGACCAGATTCGAGGCGCTGCCGGACGTGCCGACGATCGCGGCCGACCTGCCGGGCTTCAAGAGCACAGCCTGGTTCGGCGTGCTCGTGCCCAAGGGCACCCCGGAAGACGTGGTGAAGAAGCTGAACGCCGCGATCGTGGCCGCCGTGGCCAATCCGGCCGTGCGCCGCATCCTGCTGGACCGCAAGGTCGAGCCGCACAGCAGCACGCCGCAGGAGCTCGAGAAGATCATCCAGGACGAACAAGCCCTCTGGGGGCCGGTGATCCGCCAGGCCGACATCCGGATGTGAGCATCCTGTCCCCGACACGCGTCAACCGGAGCCCATCCATGACAGACATGACCCACCTTCCCGCCCTTGCACCGCATTCGTTCGAAGGACGCACCGCACTCGTCACCGGCGCCGCGCGCGGCATCGGGGCCGCCACTGCGCGGGAGCTGTACGCCGGCGGCGCTCGCGTCGCGGTAAGCGACGTCGACCTGACCGCAGCCGAAGCATTCGCCCATGCGCTCGATCCCTCGGGCGACCGCGCCATCGCGCTGCCGCTCGACGTGCGCCAGAAGGACGCCTTTGACACGGCACGCGACACGCTGGCCGCGCGCTGGGGCAAGACCGACATCGTGGTCAACAATGCAGGCTACGCCAAGCGGACGCCGACCTACGAGATCACGCCCGCCGAGTTCGACGAGATCGTCGCCATCAACATGCGCAGCGTGTTCCTCAGCTGCCAGACCTTTTCCGCACACATGCAGGACCACGGCTACGGCCGCATCGTCAACATCACGTCGCTGGCCGGGCAGAACGGCGGCACGGTCGCGTCGGCGCACTATGCCGCGGCAAAGGCGGGCGCCATCATGCTGACCAAGTATTTCGCCCAGTTGATGGCGGGCACCGGCGTGACGGTCAACGCGATCTCGCCGGGCCCGGTGAGTTCGGCCAAGGGCCGGCTCTCGGCCGAGCAGGTTGCCGGCATCGAGAAGAAGGTGCCGATCGGCCGCTTCTGCGAGCCGTCCGAGATCGCCGCGGCTGCCGCGCTGCTGGCGTCCGACCACGGCGGCTTCTTCGTCGGTGCAACGCTCGACATGAACGGCGGACTCTTCATGCGATGAGGCATCGAAGGACACGATGGCGGTAGGTCCCTTCGACCTCAACCTGCGACACCTTCGGGCACTGCTGGCCGTGAAGGAGTACGGCAGCGTCATTGCCGCAGCCAGTATCGTCAATCTTTCCCAGCCGGCACTCACGCACGGCATCGTCAAGCTGGAACGCCAGTTCGGCTACCCGCTGTTCGAGCGCCGCACCAACGGCATGGTGGCGACGCCGATCGGAGACATGGTTGCCGAACGCGTGGCCTCGGCGATGGAACACTTGGCCGCCGGGACGCAGGCCCTGCCCGGCGGCATCGCGCAGCCGGAGCGTCGCATCACGATGACCCAGCTGCGCGCCTTCATTGCACTGGTCGATGCCGGCAGCTTCACCGCCGCTGGCGAGACGGCCGGCCTGTCGCAGACGGCGGTGCACCGCGCGGTGCGCGAGCTCGAGACCGGCATCCGCAAGAAGCTCGTGGAACGCCGCGGCCGGGGCGTCGCGCTGAACGCTGCGGGCCACCGCTTCGCGCGCAGCACGCGCCTGGCCCTCGGCGAGATCGGTGCGATCTTCTCCGAGCTGGGGCTGGACCCCGCCGGGCTCAGCATCGCGGTCGGGACGATGCCGCTCGCACGTCCCTTTCTCGTGCCCGAGGCGATGGCCAGGATGGTGGTCGAGAAATCGGCCGCGGGCTTCCGCGTCTTCGAAGGCAGCTGGAGCGAGCTGGTCGAGGAACTGCGCGAAGGCAAGATCGACATGGTGGTCGGCGAGCTGCGGCCCTACGAGGTGTCGGACCTCTCGCAGCATCCGCTCTACCACGACCCGCTGGTGATCGTGGCCGGCGTGCAGCACCCGCTGGTGGGCGACGCCGAGCCGACGCTGGACACGCTTGCCACCTATCCATGGATCGTCGGACCGGTGAATTCGCCGTTGCGAGCTGAATGGGAGCAGCTCTTCGCCGGCCGCCCGCTGCCGGAGTGCCCGATCGAATGCGGATCGGTGATGATCATCGGCCGGTTGCTCACCAGCGGCAATTTCCTCACCGTGCTGACACCGGATCAGGTCGCGCTGCAGATCCGCAGCGGGCTGCTCGCGCGGGTCGGTCCGCCTCTGTCGGACAGCCGCTTCCTGATGGGCATCACGACGCGCCGCGGCTGGCGACCGACGGCCGTGCAGCGCCAGTTCATGGCGCAGCTGCAGCAGGTCGCCGACGACCTCCTGTCTGCGGAGCCGAAGGCCGGCCGGATCGTCGGCGAATGGGTGTAGTCCTTCGGACGCAATGCCCCTGCGTGGCGCCCTATAGTTGACGGCCACACCCCTCCCGTCATCGCGCTCCGGCGCCCACGTCTGCCATGCCATCAACATCGACCATTCCCGCGGAGACGCTCGCGCGCCTGCGCGCCAAGGAACCGTTTCTCTGGCTCAACGCCAACGCCGCAGCGGCCCAACCGCCGGCGACCCCATCGCCGCCGGACATCGAATCGGCACGCGCACGCCTGGCGCGCTGTGCAGGCCTGCTGCAGGCGCTGTTCCCTGCATTGGCCGGCTCGCAGGGCCGCATCGAGTCACCGCTTCTGCCCTTGGCGATGCTGCAGGCACGGCGCGGCAGCGATCCCGCCACGGACGGCGCCTGGCTGCTCAAGGCGGATCATGCGCTGCCGGTGGCCGGGTCGATCAAGGCGCGCGGCGGCTTCCATGAGGTCCTGGCCTTCGCGGAATCGGTTGCACAGAAGCACGGCCTGATCGGCGACGGCGACGACCGCATCGCGCTGGCTTCCCCAGCCGCACGCGACTGCTTCGCGCGCTACACCGTCACGGTCGGCAGCACGGGCAACCTGGGCATGGGCATCGGACTGATCGCGGCCGCGCTCGGTTTCCGCGCCGTCGTTCACATGTCGACCGATGCCAAGGCCTGGAAGAAGGACCGGCTGCGACGCCACGGTGTGCAGGTCGTGGAGCACGCCGGCGACTACGCCGAAGCGGTGGCGGCCGGCCGCACCGCGGCGCTGGCCGACCCGCACACGCACTTCGTCGACGACGAACATTCGCTGCAGCTCTTTCTCGGCTATGCGGTCGCAGCGCAGGAACTCGCGGCACAACTGACGGCGGCCGGTAGACAAGTCGATGCCGAACACCCGCTGTTCGTCTACCTGCCCTGTGGCGTCGGCGGCGCACCGGGCGGCATCGCGTTCGGGCTGAAGGCGATGTTCGGCGAGCATGTGCATTGTTTTTTCGCGGAGCCCGTCGCCTCGCCGTGCATGCTGGTACAGCTTGCGGCCGGCACCGGCGCGCCGGTATCGGTGTACGACATCGGGCTGGACAACCGCACCGAAGCCGATGGCCTGGCCGTGGGCCTGGCATCGCCGCTGGTCGCACCACTCATGGCGCAACAGCTGGCCGGCGTCTACACCGCGAGCGACGCGCAACTGTTCGACGCACTGCTCGACATGGTCGACAGCGAAGCCATCGAACTCGAGCCCTCCGCCGCAGCGGGCATTCCCGGCCCCGGCTGGATCGCCGGCTCCGACGCCGGCCGCCGCTATCTGCGGGCGCATGGCCTCGACGCGCATCTGCCGAATGCCACGCACGTGATCTGGTCGACCGGCGGCTCGCTGGTGCCGGCCGAAGCCCACGCGCGCTTCCAGGCCGAAGCGCGACGGCTGCGCGGCGCCGGCTGGCTGGACGACCTCCCGCGCGCCACCTGGCCCGCGCCTGCATCGCCCGGCATGCCGCTCGCTGCCGTCGACACGCCCGCGCTGGTGATGGACCTGAACGCTTTCGAGCACAACCTCGCGCGCATGCGCGACATGGCTGCAGCGGCCGGCGTATCCGTGCGGCCGCACGCCAAGGCGCACAAGTGCCCGTCGATCGCGCTCGCCCAGATCGCGCACGGCGCAGCCGGCATCTGCTGCCAGAAGGTGAGCGAGGCCCTGCCCTTCCTGCAAGCCGGTGTGCGCGACATCCACATCAGCAACGAGACGATCGCCGGGCCGAAGGTCGACCGCCTGGCCGAGATGGCGCGCCATGGCCGCTTCAGCATCTGCGTCGACGATCTCGCGCAGGTCACCGACCTGGCGCGCGCGACCGCTGCGGCCGGCAGCATGCTGCGCGTGCTGGTCGAGATCGACATCGGCCAGAACCGCTGCGGCGTGAGCGACGTTGCGTCCGTACTGGCGCTGGTCGAGGCCATCGCGGCACATCCGCAACTGCGCTTCGGCGGGCTGCAGGCGTACCACGGCGGCCTGCAGCACCTGCGCGGCCATGCCGAACGCCGCGACGCCGCCCGGCGCGCCAGCGAGCGGACGGCAGCCTTCGTCGATGCATTGGCGCAGCATGGCATCCACTGCGAGACGGTCACCGGCGGCGGCACCGGCAGCG
>CAIQMJ010000266.1 GCA_903872875.1 uncultured Variovorax sp. | reverse complement strand
GCGCCGCGCCCCCAGGGGGATGGCGCCCGCCTGGTGGTGTTCAATCCCACGGTCCACAACATCCGCTGTCTGGCGGCGCTGCGGGAGAAGGGGCTGATCTACGTCGACGTGGGCACGTCGGGCGGGGTGTACGGGCTCGAGCGCGGCTACTGCATGATGATCGGCGGCGAGCTCGACGCAGTGAAGCGGCTGGAACCCATCTTCAAGACGCTGGCGCCCGGCGTCGGCGGCATCGACCGCACGCCCGGTCGCTCGGGCGAACCGACGCAGGCCGAACAAGGCTATCTGCACTGCGGGCCGAACGGCGCGGGCCACTTCGTGAAGATGGTCCACAACGGCATCGAGTACGGAATGATGGCCGCGTATGCCGAAGGCCTCGGCATCCTGAAATCGGCCAACATCGGCCACCGCGACCATGCGGCCGATGCCGAGACGACGCCGATGCGCAACCCCGAGCACTACCAGTACGACTTCGAACTGGGCGACATCACCGAGGTCTGGCGGCGCGGCAGCGTGGTCGCCTCGTGGCTGCTGGACCTCACGGCGAAGGCGCTGCAGGCCGATCCAGGCCTCGACCAGTTCAAGGGCCGGGTGTCCGACTCCGGCGAAGGCCGCTGGACCATCCAGGCCGCGATCGACGAGGCCGTGCCGGCGCCGGTGCTGACCAGCGCCGTGTTCTCGCGCTTCGCCTCCCGCGGCGAGGCCGATTTCCAGAACAAGGTGCTGTCCGCGATGCGCAAGGAATTCGGCGGCCACCACGAGTCGAGCGGCGGCAGCAAGTAGGTCGCGCCCGCCCAGCGCGTCGCGGGCGCGCCTCAGGCCGCCAGCCGCGTCACCGTGACGCTGGCTTCGAGGCCGACGTAGGCATCGGCTTCGCCGAACCAGCTGCCCGACACCGGCGCCGCAAAGGCCGGATCGCGGGCCACTCCGACGCGGATCAGCTGGCTGCCGCCGAGCAGGTTGTTGGTCGGGTCATACGCCACCCAGCCGGCGCCCGGCAGGTAGGCCTGCAGCCAGGCATGCGTGGCGCCCGCGCCGACCGTCGCTTCCCCGACCGGCGCGGCGTTCACGTCGAGCGCGGCGTCGTAGAGATAGCCCGACACGAAGCGCGTCGCCACGCCGAGCCGGCGTGCCGCTTCCATCAACACCAGCGCGTAGTCGCGGCAACTGCCGCTGCCGATCGCCAGCGTCTGCAGCGGCGACTGCGTGCCTTCCTCGTCGCGTGTCTCGTAGCGGAAGTTCTGGTTGATGAACTGGTTCATGCGCCCCAGCAGGTCGCGCGTGCCGGTCGGGCCATCGTGGCGGAAGAACTGGTGTGCCCAGGCGATCAGCTTGCCGCCCGGATCGTCGTGGTGCGGCCGCAGGTAATGCTCCAGGTCGAGCCGATCCTGCAGCGAGTACGCGAAGGGCAGGTACTCGGCGGACGGCGACAGCAGCGACAGGTCCTGCGAGACGTCGGCGCGCTCGATCGTGAAGCTGCAGACCAGCCGCAGTTCGGTCGCCGGCTGCAGTGGCTGTACCAGCGCGACGGAATTGGAGTGCGGGTCCTGGATCATCCGCACGATGGCTTCGGGGCTGACCTGAAGATCGGTCGCCAGCACGCGCAGGTCGTGGCTGTCGCGTGGGCGGAACATCACCCGGTGTTCGCCGAAGGTGACGGGCTGGCTGTACTTGTAGATCGTGGTATGGGTGATGGCGTAGCGGACGGGCATGCGCGGATTGTGGGACCCGGCATGCGCCGCGGACCGGATTTGCGCGTTCCGCCTACAGCGCGCCGGATTGGCCTTGAGCCAAGTCCAGTTGCACTTTCTGGCCGGGCCGGCAGGCGCTGCGCGTGCGAGCCGTGTCCAGTGCCGCCGCCAGCCGGGACGGCAACGGCAAGGGTTCCGCATGCCAGCGCGCGGCGAG
>CAIQMJ010000265.1 GCA_903872875.1 uncultured Variovorax sp. | reverse complement strand
TCGGGTCAGCTGCGATCTGTGCTGCTGCGGCGGCGGCGGTGAGTGAGATCGCCAGTGCCAGCACATGAGCAACCGCGCTCCGTGCTGACGTGCTACCGCAGCCGGCCTTACTTGCACTGCGCGCCGTCTCTTGCACAGCCATGCGAAGACCCCGCGCCGCATTGAAGACGACGCGATACAGATTGCGATTCATGGGAAGACAGGCCCTCAGAGACAGAGACGGGGAGAAGGCCGGGTCGGCCGCAGCGCTCACCCGGACGGCGGCGCGGGGCGAAATCTGAGGCTCATCGCCTCATCGGTGGGCGCAATGAAGCGAAGCGCCGATGCAGGCAACCAGAAGGCGGGAATTGACGCTTGGAAATACTGAGCGCAGCGCAGGGAAATAGCTGCGAAAGCGTTGAATCCAATGAACGATAGGCTTGCCTATCGGCGGTAACGCACCTTCTCAGACGAGGTGCGTAGGCCGCACCTTGCCGACAAGCGATGCAGCGAAAAAAGAACCGGAAGGCCCCTCAGCCCGCGACGATCTGCCCGAGCCGCCGCAGCGCGCGGTCCACACCATCCGCGAACGGCCAGCCGCAGTTGATGCGCAGGTAATGGTCGACGCGCGATGTGTTCGAGAACAGCGTGCCCGGCGCGACCAGGATGCCTTCGCGCAGCGCGGTGTCGAACACGTCCGCAGACGATCGGCGGTTCGGCATCTCGACCCATAGCTGCAGGCCGCCGGGCGGCAGGTTCAGCCGCGTCTGCGCCGGGAAGTGGCTGGCGATGGCCTCGGCCGTGCGCTCTCGTTGCACCGCGAGAAAGCCGCGCAGCCGCCGCAGGTGCCGGTCGTAGGCACCTGTCGCCATGAAGTGGCCGGCACCGAGTTGCGCGAGCGCTTCGTTGTTGCGGGTCTGCGCGTACTTGAGCATCTCCACGCGCGCCTGCCAGCGGCCGGCCGTCATCCAGCCGAGTCGCAGCCCGGGCGCGAGGATCTTGTGCAGCGACGCGCAATGGATCACGTTGCCCGTGCGGTCCCATGACTTGAGCGCGCGCGGCAGCGCGTCGGCGTCGACCAGCTCGGTGTAGGTGTCGTCCTCGATCAGCGGCAGCCCGCGCGTCTCGCACAGCTGCACCAGCCGTTCCTTGTGCGAGGCCGGCATCACGCTGCCCAGCGGGTTCTGCAGATGCGGCACGACGACCAGCGCCTTGATGTCGGCATAGGTGTCGAGCGCGAGTTCCAGCGCCTCGATCGACACGCCGGTCTGCGGGCTGGTCGGTATCTCGAGCGCGCGCAGGCCGAGGCTTTCGAGCACCTGCAGCAGGCCGTAGAAGGTCGGCGATTCGACCGCGATGGTGTCGCCCGGCTGGGCCACCGCGCGCAGCGCGAGATTGAGCGCCTCGATGCAGCCGTTGGTCACCAGCACCTCGTCGGGCGACAGCGTCATGCCGGCCGCGAGCGCGCGCTTGGCCAGCACGGCTCGGAAGTGCGGTTCGCCCTGCAGCGGCGGCACGCCCGACAGCACCTCGGGGTGATGCCGCAGCGCCCGCGTGATCGCCATGCGCAGTTCCTCCGCCGGATACATCTCGGGTGCGGCGCGTGCGATCGACAGGTCGAGGTGACCGCCGATCTTGGCCTGCCGGCGCCGCGTGACGAAGTCGGACACGCGCGTATGGATGCCGACGAACTGCGCCGGGTCGGGCCGCTGGCCGGCGGGCGGTTCGTCCATCGGCACGATGCGCGCGCGCTGCGGGCGGCGCACGAAATAGCCGGAACGGTCACGTGCCTCGGCCCAGCCGTCGGTTTCGAGCACACGGCACAGCTGCAGCGCGGTCGACAGGCTGATGTCGTGCAGCCGCATCAGGTTGCGCAACGAGGGCATGCGCTCGCCGGGCCGCAGCGAGCCGGCCTCGATCGCGCCGCGGTAGTGCGTGGCGAGGCGGCGGTACAGCGGTGGCGTGGCAGGCGTCGTCGGCATGTCCATGGCGCGATCGTGGCCGATCGCGGGCGCGCAAAACAGATGCAGTTGTGGCGAATGCGACCATAACAGACGCCCTGACGCCACGACTGTTCCGGCTGCATGAGCCCGCGCTGTGCCTGTTGCGGAACAGGCGCCTTGCCGATCATCGAGTCACCTCAACAGACCTCGTTTGCAAGGAGCTCACCATGACGTACGAAGCCCTCACCCGCATCCAGCTGCAGACCGGCCAGGCCTGGCGCGTCGCTGCCGATGCGCGCACCTCGGTCCAGGTGCTGCGCGGCCGCGTCGTGCTGCGCGAGGTCTCGGCATGGCTCGCGCCCGGCCTGCATGGCGTCGACATCCCGCTGGGCGAAGGCCAGGCGCATCGGCTCGAACGGGCGGGCTGGATCGAAGTCCTGGCACTCGACGACGCCGAGGTGCTGAGCTACCGGCAGCCAGGGCCGATCGCGCAGGCTCTGAGATCGCTGAAGATGCGTCTCGGCTCATTCCCTGACCGCCCCGCGTCGCGACGGCCCACGACCGTCTTCGATGGCGGCGCCCAGACTGGCCCATGCTCATGGATCTCATCGAAAGCGCTGCCGTCATGCTGGCCCTCTGCTGGGTCCAGACGCTGAGCGCCAGCTACTGGAAGGAACGCGACGTTCCGGCCCAGCTCAGTTCAGGCCTGCTGTTCGGGCTCATCTGCGTGGTGGGCATGCTCTCCGCTGTGGAGCTGGAGCCGGGCGTTCTGATCGACGCGCGTCTCGCGGTCGTCGGCATGGCGGCGCTGTTCGGCGGACCGCTGGTGGCCGGCAGTGCGCTGGTCGTCGCCGCGCTGTGCCGCCTGTGGCTCGGCGGCCAGGGCATGCCGGCCGGCGTCTTCAATCTCGTGATGGCCGCGGGCCTCGGCCTTGCATACCGGCATGCGGTGCAGCGCGGCTGGCTCCGGATGGGGCTCTGGCAGTTCCTGGTCTTCGGATTCGCGATCTATGCCATAGGCCTGTTCGTGTTCCGCGGCTGGCAGTCGATGGCCGGGCTGACCATCGACCGCTTCGACGGCGTCGTTCTGCTGGTGATGCCGGCGGTCGGTGCCCTGTTGGGCCTGCTGCTGCAGGACGGCGGCCGCCGGGTCGCGACCATCCGTGCGCTCTCGCAGAGCGACGCCCGCATGCGTGCCATCGCGGAGGCGATACCGGACACGCTGGTGGTGCTCGACTGGGAGGGCCGTTACCTCGAGATCGTGTCGCCGCAGCACAACCCGCTGTATGCCGGGCTCACCGACATGCTTGGGCGGCGCATGCACGAGGTGCTGCCATTGCACTACGCCGACCTGCTGCTCGCTTTCGTCGGGCGTTCGCTCAACAGCAGCCTGCCGCAGACGCTCGAGTACACGATGCAGTCGGACGGCCGGCTGCGCAGCTTCGAGGGCCGCGCGCAGAAGATGGACGCGCCGATCGGCGGACGGCCCAGCGTGGTGCTGGTCACGCGCGACATCACGGAGCGGCGGGCGGCCGAGGAGCAGATCCGCACGCTCGCGCTCTACGACCCGTTGACCCATCTGCCCAACCGCAGCTTCCTGCTCGGACGATTGACCTATGCGCGGCGCGAGAGTGCCGACCAGCAGCGCTTCGCGGCACTGCTGATGATCGATCTGGACGACTTCCGGAACATCAACGACATCCACGGCAACCCGGTCGGCGACCGCGTGCTGCAGCAGACCGCGCAACGGCTTCTCGAACTGGCGCCGCCCAACGCCACGGTGGCTCGGCTCAGCGGCGACGACTTCGTGATCCTGCTCGAAGGCCTGGCGACGCTCGAGACCGACGCGGCGGCCGACGCCGCGCGCGTCGCGCAGAAGGTGCTGGCCGCGCTGAGCCTGCCCTTCATGGCCGATGCCGGCAACCATGCCAGCACCGCGAGCGTCGGCATCTCGCTGTTCCGCGATCTCAACGAGAAGGACAACCCGATGCGTCGCGCCGACCTGGCGCTGTATGCCGCGAAGGCCAGCGGCAAGAACCGCGTGCGCATCTACGACCCGGTCATCGAGGACGCCACCACCGCGCGGCTGGCGCTCGAGGCGGAGATTCGCCACGGGCTGCGGCACGGCGAATTCATCGTCCACTACCAGCCCCAGATGGACTGGCGCGGCGCCACCGTCGGCATGGAGGCGCTGGTGCGCTGGCAGCATCCGGTGCGCGGCCTGCTGCCGCCAGCCGAGTTCATCCCCGTTGCCGAGCGAGCGGACCTGATGGTCGAGCTCGACACCCAGGTCCTGAGCTGCGCCTGCATGCAGCTCGCGCAATGGTCGAGCGACGCAGCGCTCGGACAACTGGCGATCTCGGTGAACATCAGCGCCTTCCAGCTCTCGCAGCCCGACTTCGCCATCGAGGTGCTGAAGATCGTCGAACGGACCGGTGCCGACCCGCATCGCCTGAAGCTCGAACTCACCGAGACCGCGCTGGTCAACGACATGTCGCTCGCCATCCTGCACATGGTCACGCTGAAGAAGCACGGCGTGCGCTTTGCGCTGGACGACTTCGGTACCGGTTATTCGTCGATGTCGTACCTGCAGCGCCTGCCGATCGACCAGCTCAAGATCGACCAGGGCTTCGTTCGGGGCCTGCCGCTGGACGGCGGCAGCCTGGCGATCGTGCGCGCCATCGTGGCGCTGGCCGACAACTTCGGTTTCGAGGTGCTGGCGGAAGGCGTCGAGAACGAGGCGCAGCGCGCCATGCTCCAGGCCAACGGCTGCTCGCATTTCCAGGGCTACCTGTTCGCGCGGGCCATGCCGCCCACCGAGCTGGCGCGTGGCGTGCGACACGGCTGGGACGCCGCTGCGCCCACGCTTCATTGACACTCGGGGGATGCACACTCCCGAGCCCGCCCGAATCTTGCCCGCCGACACCTTGCGCGCCCGTCGCGTCGCGCTGCCCGGTGCGGTGCGTGTGGCGCCACTCTACCCAGGCGCCTACCTCGCCGATGCCTACGCCATCGGCCTGCCGGTCGGCGTCGCGGGCGATGCCGAGCAGTTCGCACGCTGCGTGCTGGAGCAGCCTGCGCCATGGGTCGATCGCTTGATGTGGCTGCGCGACCGGCTGGTGGCAGGCTTCGGCATCAAGACGGCCGAGTCGCTGCGCAGCAAGGTCGAACCGGGCGTGCCGCGCATCGGCCTGTTCCGCATCTACGAGACGCATCCGGAGGAGGTGGTGCTCGGCGAGGACGACAGCCATCTCGACTTCCGCGTCTCGGTGTTCCTGCCGCCGGCCGCGGCCGATGGCACGCGCGAGGTCGTGACGGTCACGGTGGTGCACTGCCACAACCTCGTGGGCCGCGGCTACATCCGCCTGATCGAGCCCTTCCATCGGATGGTGGTGCGCTCCGGGCTCGAGCGGGCCGCGCGGGCGGGCTGGCCGATGCCGTCTGCCGCGTGATGAGCGCGCCCGCCCGGCTGCGGCTCAGGGCGCTGCGGCCGCATGCCGTGCCAGCTGCGCGCGGTCCAGCAGCTCGATGCTGCGGTAGCGCACCCGCAGCGTGCCGTCTTCCTCCCACAGTTTGAGCAGCCGGTTCACGCTCTGGCGCGACACGCCGAGCATGAAGGACAGGTCTTCCTGCGAAACGCCCAACAGCACGTTGTCCGCGCCGCGCGCCGCAGGCCGCGCATCGATGGTGAGCAACTGGTGGGCGAGCCGCACCGGCAACGGCATCAGGATCACGTCGTCGATCCATGCGAGCGCCTGTCGCAGCCGCAGGCACACGAGCCGCGTGAACGCCATGTGCACTTCGGGCTCGGCCGCGACCAGCCGGTGGAAGTCCTCGGCGGACACCACGGCCATCTCGGTGGTGTCGACCGCGCAGGTGTCGTAGACCCGCTCGCGGCCGACCAGCAGCGACACCTCGCCGAACCAGTGGCCGGGCTCGAGCATCGCGATCACGGCCTCCCGCCCGCCGGGGGCGACCACGCTGACGCGCAGCGAACCGTCGACCACGCCGAACAGCGCATCGGGCGCCGAACCCTTGTGGAACAGCGACTCGCCGCGCGCCAGGACACGCCGGTGCGCGACCGCGAGCAGGCGCTGCTGGATGTTCTCGGCGAGCCGCATGTCGCTGGCATGCACCGGGCTCGGCACGGTCTGCTGCGCTGCGGCGTGGGAACGGAGGGGCGTGCTTGGCATCGCGGGTTTGTCTGGAGCTGGGAGTGCCAACACCGGACAGTCTTGCTGCGTGGGGGTGCCGATAGTACGCAGCCGAACCGGGTCGCCGCATTCGCAGCAACCCGATGTTCCCCTGTCACATGGAGCACACCCCGATGGAAGCCAAGACCGACCTGCAAGCCCGACGCGAGCGCCTCGTGCTCGACCATTTCGCCGACGAGACGCGGCAGGATTTCGATGCCGTGCTCGGCACCTTTCCGCATCCGCACTACGAGCTGATACCGAGCGGCGAGGTGCACGATGGCATCGCCGACGTGCGCCAGTACTACATCGACACGCGCCGCGCCTTCCCGGACCAGCGCCACGAGATCATCCAGTTGCGCCACGCAGGCGATTCGGTGATCGTCGAGTTCTGGCTTCTGGGCACGCACCGCGGTCCGCTGAAGGGTCTGCCGCCCACCGGCAATGCGTTCCGCTGCCGGATGATCGCGCTGTTCATCTTCGACGGCGAGCAGCTGGTCTGCGAGCGCGTGTACTTCGACTCGCTCACCATGCTGCGGCAACTGCTCGCTGGCGTGCCGGCGCAGGCGGTGCAGGGCGTGCTGGCCGGCCTGCTGGGCGCGGCGCCGACAGCCGATCGCACGCCGCAGGCCGCCGAGGCATGAGCGCCGTGGGCTCCGTGAGCGCGCTGCATGGGCGCCACGCGATCGTCACCGGCGGCGCACGCGGCATCGGACTCGCGATCGCGCGCCGCTACCTGGCCGACGGCGCCAGCGTCGCGCTGTGGGACATCGAAGCCGATGTGCTGGCGCAGGCGCTGGAAGCGCTGAGCCCGCGTGGCCCCGTCAGCGCCGCCGTGGTCGACGTGCGCGACGAGGCGCAGGTGGACGCCGCCGTCGGGCAGTCGCTGCGGGCCTTCGGCGCGATCGACCTGCTCGTCAACAACGCGGGCGTGCTCGGGCCGACGGTGAACGCCTGGACGCACACGCCGGCCCAGTGGCGGCAGGTGCTCGACATCAACCTGACCGGTGCCTGGCTGTGCTGCCGCGCGGTGGTGCCGCACATGCTGGCGCGGTCGATGCCGCCGGCCGATGCGCAGCGGCGCGGCCGCATCGTCAACGTCGCGTCGGTCGCGGGCAAGGAGGGCAACGGCCTGAACGCCGCGTATTCGGCGTCGAAGGCCGGGCTCATCGCGCTCACCAAGTCGCTGGGCAAGGAACTGGCGACGCAGGGCGTGCTGGTGAACTGCATCACGCCGTCGGCGGCCGACACCGCGGTGTTCGCCGGCGTGCCGGCCGAGCATCGCGAACAGTTGAACCAGGCATTGCTGGCGCGTGTGCCGATGGGTCGCTTCGTCGAGGTCGACGAGGTCGCCGCCATGGCCGCGTGGCTGGCCGGCGGCGACTGCTCTTTCAGCACCGGCGCCGTGTTCGACATCTCGGGCGGCCGCTCCGTGTATTGAGCGCGGCTCGCTTCCCGTTCATCGCCTTCCGCTTCCATGGCTTCCATCGTTTCCATCCAGGGAGATCCGTCCATGACCAGAGATCCAGAGCCGACCGGCCTCGTGCCGGTCACGGCCTTCGACGGCGCGCGCCAGTCACCGATGCCGCAGGACCGGCTGCGCGCCGTGCGGCACGCGGCCGAAGCCTTTCGCGCGGAGATGCTGGACGCGCCGCCGGTGCACCATGCGCGCAGCTTCAACCTGCTGCGCATCCCGTACCCGGCGTGGTTCGCGTTCACCGGCGTGTACTCGCAGCAGATGCTGAAGCCGCACATGGTGCATCTGCTCGCACGCACCACGCTGATCCAGTACGACGACTTCGACGGCCAGCTGCGCACGCTGCTGTTCACGCCCGCCGACTTCGAGGCCGGCAACGAGACGCCGTACTTCAAGCGGCTCGGCGAGCAGACGCCGAAGTTCCTGCACAGCACGATCGCACCGGTCTACGCGACCGTGCCGCAGGCCCTGGCCGCCGCCGGCGTCGCGCCCGAGCAGGTCGACTACATCACCTACGACCACCTGCACACGCAGGACGTGCGCCGCTGGCTCGGCATCGGCGGCATGCCGGGGCTGCTGCCGCGCGCGAAGCTGCTGGTGCATCGGCAGGAGCTGGCGAGCGTGCGCGGCCTGCTGCCGCTGCAGGCCGAGTGGTACTGCCCGCACGGCATCGACGGCGTGGCGGACGCGCGCATCGTGGCGTTCGACGGCAGCGTGAGGCTCGGCCCCGGCGTCGCGCTGGTGCACACGCCCGGCCATACCGAAGGCAACCATTCGCTCGTCTACCGCACGCCCGACGGGCTGCGGGTGAGCAGCGAGAACGGCGTGTCCGCGGACAGCTGGTCGCCCGCCGAGTCGCGCCACAACGGCATCCGGCGCTATGCCAAGGCCACGGGTGCGGAGGTCATCCTGAACGGCAACACGCAGGAAGGCAGCAACGACCAGTACCTGTCGATGGTGCTGGAGAAGACGCTGGCCGGCACCTCGGCCACGCACGGCTTCAGCAATGTCGTGCCGTCGAGCGAGTGCACGCCGCATTGGCTGTTCCCAGGTGCGCCAACCAGCCACCTGTGGGGCGAGACGCGTTTCGGCACGCCGGCACGGCGCTGACATACATCGGGCCACGACAACGAAGGAGACACATCCATGAACACCGCCACCCTCGACCCGGCGCGAACCGCGCCACCCGCCGCGTCAGGCTCCCTCGCACGCGAGGACGATGCGCTCTTCCGCAGGATCACCTGGCGGCTGATGCCGCTGCTGTGCGCCTGCTACGTGCTGAACTACCTGGACCGGACCAACGTCGGCTATGCACAGCTGCAGATGAAGGACCTGCTCGGCTTCGGCGACGCGATGTTCGGCCTGGGCGCGGGCATCTTCTTCGTCGGCTACGCGATCTTCGAGATACCGAGCAACCTGATGCTCGCGCGGATCGGCGTGCGGGCCACGCTGCTGCGGATCATGGGCCTGTGGGGCCTGGCGTCGGCCGCGATGATGTTCGTGACCACGCCGACCCAGTTCTACGTGCTGCGCTTCTTGCTCGGCGTGTTCGAGGCCGGTTTCGCGCCGGGCGTGCTGTTCTACCTGACGCTGTGGTTCCCGTCGAACCGGCGTGCCCAGGCCACTGCGCTGTTCTTCATGGCCTTCGGCGCGGCGCCGATCGTGGCCGGGCCGGTGGCCGGGCTCACGATGACCTACCTCGACGGCGTGCTGGCGCTGCGCGGTTGGCAATGGCTGTTCCTGCTCGAAGGCCTGCCGAGCGTGCTGCTCGGCATCGCCGTGTTCCGCTGGCTGCCGAACGGTCCGGCGCAGGCGCCGTGGCTGCGCCCCGCCGAGCAGCAGCGCGTGGCGCGGCTGCTGGCCGATGACCAGGCGGTGCATGGCGCCACGGAGCGCCACACCTTCGGCGCGGCCATGCGCGACGGCCGCGTCTGGCTGATCGGCTTCATGTCCTTCCTGATCATCCTCGGCATCTACGCGATGTCGTTCTGGCAGCCGACCATCCTGAAGTCGATGGGCCTGAGCGTGATGGAGATCGGCTTCTATTCCGTGATTCCCGCGGTGGCCGGGATCGCGGCCAACATCGTCGTCGGCCGCCGCTCGGACCGGCGCCAGGAGCGTCGCTGGCACTTCGCGCTGAGCGCCTTGGTTGGTGCGGCCGGGCTGGCGGCGACCACGCTGTTCATGCAGAGCCCGGTGGCCGCGGTGCTGTGCCTTGCGCTGACGTCGATGGGCGTGTCCGCCGCGTTCACCATCCTCTGGTCGGTGCCGGGCATCTTCATGTCGAAGCGCGCGGCGGCGGCGGGCATCGCGCTCATCAGCACCATCGGCGGCTGCGCCGGCCTGGTGGCGCCGATGCTGGTCGGTGCGCTGAAGGCGTCGACCGGCGGCTTCACCGCGAGCCTGTACGTGCTCAGCGGTGCACTGGTCCTGTCGGCGCTGCTGATGCTGGCCGCCATGCCGGCGAGTGCGCTGGGCAAGGCCAGGGCCTGATGCGGCCCGGAAGGCTCAGAACACCGACAGGCCGGTCCTCGCCACGAACAGCTCCAGCGCCTTCAGGCCCAACAGCGAGTTGCCGGTGGCGTCGAGCGGCGGCGACCAGACGCACAGCGTGAGCTTGTCGGGCACCACCGCCACGATGCCGCCGCCCACGCCGCTCTTGCAGGGCAGGCCGATCGAGAAGGCGACGTCGCCGGCCGCGTCGTAGGTGCCGCAGGTCAGCATCAGCGCGTTGATGCGGCGCGCCTGCCGTGCCGTCGTCACTTCCTGGCGCCCCTCGGCCGGATGCTCGCCGTCGCGGCACAGGAAGGACGCGGCACGCGCCAGCTGCACGCAGCTCATGCGCAGCGCGCACTGGTGGAAGTACATGTCGAGGACGGCCGCGACGTCGTTGTCGAGCTTGCCGAAGCTCTTCATGAAGTTGGCGAGCGCCACGTTGCGAAAGCCGGTCGCTGCCTCGGACGCGGCGACCTCGTCGTCGTAGCCGATCGGCTCGCCCGCGAGGTCGGACATCAGGGCCAGCAGATCGGCCTTGGCCTTGCCGTCAGATCCTGCGCCATGTCCTGCGCCAGGTCCGGACAGGCTCAGCAGCCGGTCGGCCACCGCGATGGCGCCGGCATTGATGAACGGGTTGCGCGGTTTGCCCTGTTCGCTCTCCAGCTGCACCAGCGAGTTGAAGGGGTTGCCCGATGGCTCGCGTCCGATGCGCTGCCACAGGTCGTCGCCCATGTTGCGCATCGCGACGGTCAGCGTGAAGAGCTTCGAGATGCTCTGGATCGAGAAGGGCACGGCGGCGTCGCCCGCACAGGCCTCCGCGCCCTCGCAGGTGCGCAGCGCGATGCCGAAGCGCTCGGCCGGCACGCGCGCCAGCGCTGGGATGTAGCGGGCCACGGTGCCGGCTGCGCCGAACTGCGGGCGCAGGGTGGCGACGATCTCGTCGAGGACGGGTTGGAAGTTCATGCTGTGATCAGGACAGGCACCGGAAACGCTGCAAATTGAAGAAATTTTCTTGCATTTGCAGAATGCGGCATCAGGCCGGCTTCGCCACCCGCCGGTTCACCAGCACGATGCCCAGCGCCACGCCGCCGAGCGCCAGCAGCAGTTGCGGCGTGAGCGGCTCCTTCAGCAGCACGACACCGAAGACCAGCGCGAACAGCGGCGTGAGGAAGGTGAAGGACGAGATGCGCGTGGCCGGGTAGTGCCGCAGCAGCCACATCCACGCGAGGTAGCTGGCGAACGCGCCGACCAGCGTCTGCGCCGCGATCGAGGTCCAGGCACCGCCCGAATAGCCGAAGCCCCAGCTCTCGCCGCGCAGCATGGACAGGATCGGGCACAGCACCGCGGTCACGGCCAATTGGTAGAAGAGCGTCTTCTCGGCGCTCGCGGTGGCCAGCCGCGTGGCGCGGATCGACAGCGTGGTCAGCGCCCACATGAGGCCGGCGGCGACGCCCAGCGCGTCGCCGAAGAGCTGCTCCGAACTCGCATGGCCGAAGCTCTCGCTGAAGGCCAGCACGACACCAGCGAAGGCCAGCGCGAGGCCGACCCACTGCATGCCGCGCAGCCGTTCGGCCGGCACCCAGCGCGGCAGCAGCACCGCGACCCAGAAGGGCGCGGCATAGAGGAACACGGTGAGCCGTGAAGCGGACGTGTGCTGCAGGCCGATGTAGATGCAGATGAATTCGCCGGCGAACAGCAGCCCCACCAGCAGGCCGCCCGGCAGCGTGCCGTCGCGCTCGAACAGCTTCACGCCGCGTGCCGCGCACCACAGCCACAGCAGCGCCACTGCGCCGGTCATGCGCAGCGTCGCCTGCCACATCGGCGGCACCTCGGTGACGGTGGTCTTGATGAGGATCTGCTGCAGGCCCCAGAAGGCGCAGCAGGCGACGAGCAGGGCAGTCGCGCGGGGGTCGAGATGGGTCTTGCGGTCGGTCATTTGTCTCTGGATCAGGGGCGCCGGCGTCCGGGCAGCCGTCGATCGTAGCCGCCGCAACAGCAAGCGCCGCAGACGCGGCCGGCCGGCTCAGGTCGCGAAGTTGGTCGCCTGTAGCGCCGTGCCCTCGCCGTTGAATCGCTTGTCGATCGCCGTCAGCGCCGCTTCGAGGAACTGCAGGAACATGCCCATCGCGACCGTGGTGGTCTGGCCGCTGCGCTGGTACAGGCAGCTGTAGGAGCGCGCACCCGCGTCGGCGAGCGCGGTCCAGACCAGCCTGCCCTGCGCCACGTCGTCGGCCACGTTCTCCGGGATGAGGAAGCCGATGCCGGTGCCGCTGGCCACCAGCCGCCGCACCATCGCGACCGAGCTGGTCTCGACCAGTGGGCGCGCCTTGCGATGCTCGCGCGGGTCGATCTGGTCGACCATGGCGCGCAGTTCGGTGTCGGGCGTCATCAGGATCAGCGGATGGTCCAGGCAGTCGCGCAGCCGCGGCATGCGGCCCAGTTCGTTCAGCGGATGGCCGGGCGGCGTGACCAGCCCGAGCTGCTGCGCGAAGGGTCGCAGTTCCTCGATGCCCGGCGGCGGCTTGCGGCGCAGGCAGAAGCCGATGTCGGCCTCTCCGGTGGCGACCCACTTCAGGATGTTCTCGCCGCTGCCGGACCGCACGCTGTAGGTGACGCCGGGGTAGCGCTGCATCGCGGTCTCGATGACCTCCGGCACCAGCTGCTCGGCCGACGAGTGGGACACCGCGAGGCTGATGTGACCGCGCCGCAGCGCACGCAGGTCTTCCACCTGCGCCATCGCGCTGTCGACGTCGCGCTGGCTGCGGCGCACCGCCGCAACCATGATCTCGCCGGCCGTGGTGAGCTGCATCCCGCGCGGCAGGCGGTCGAACAGCTGGGTACCGACCTGTTCCTCGAGATTCAGGATCTGCTGGTGCACGGCCGCGGCCGTGAGATGCAGCGACTCGGCCGCCTTGCGGATCGAGCCGCGGCGCGCCACTTCGTCGAAGCAGCGAAAGGACTGGGAAATGGCAACCATGGTGGAGTGTTCAGTTTATTCGTACGCGCCGTTCAAAACAATCAGATTTTCCGGACGCTCGCAAAGCCCTAAATTCCGCTCCATCGACATGCCGCCGCTTGCGGCCACCTCAGGAGCACACCTTGACCACCACCGTTGACCAAGTCACCCAGCGCCGCCGCGGCGTCGGCCTCATTGCCCACGATCCGGCGGCATCGGCCGGCGGCTACACGCTGATCGCGCCGCAGACCGCGGACGGCAACGTCTACCTCGTCGGCATGGACGGCGAGGTGGTGCACCACTGGAAGATGCCGCTGCGCGCCGGCCGCCATGCGGTGATCCTGCCGAACGGCAACATGGGCTACAACGGCAACCACGCCCACTCGCCCGACCTGTACCCGGCCTGGTCGATGTGGCATGGCGGCGACTTCTCCGAAGTCACGCCCGAGGGCGAAGTCGTCTGGCACTACGAAGACCCCGCGCACCACCACGACGCGCGCTGGCTCGCCAACGGCAACCTGCTGTATGCAGCCTGCGCGCCGGTGCCGGCCGGCTTTGCCGAACGCGGGCCGGGCGGCACGGCGCACGGCCCCGACGAGACGATGTACGGCGACGTGATCCGCGAGGTGAACCGCGCCGGCGAGCTCGTCTGGGAATGGAAGGCCTGGGAGCACCTGAAGCCGGAAGACTTCCCGATCCACCCCGGCTTCGGCCGCTACCACTGGCCGCTGGTCAACGGGCTCGACGTCGACGCGCAGGGCCGCGTGCTGATGAGCCTGCGCACCACGGCCGGCATCATCGGTGTCGACAAGGCCAGCGGCGACGTGAAGCTGCACATACCGCCGAGCGTGGTGTCGCACCAGCATGCGCCGGTGGCGCTGGCCAACGGCAACATCCTGGCGTTCGACAACGGCAACTTCCGCACCGGCGCGCACGTCGCCTTCTCGCGCGTGCTGGAGATCGACCCGGCGACCAACACCGTCGTCTGGGCCTATGCCGACGAGATGGTCAACGCCTTCTTCACGGCCTTCATGGGCAACGCGCAACCGCTGTGGAACGGCAACGTGCACATCACCGAGTCGGCCACCGGCCGGCTGTTCGAGGTGAACCGCGAGGGCGAAGTGGTCTGGGAATACATCCTGCCTTGGTTCGCCGAATACCCGGACGCCGCTGCGCGCAAGACCGGCCCGGGCCGGCTGAACAGCGTGTTCCAGACCTACCGCTACACCGCCGGGCAACTGCCCTGGCTCGACGTCCGGGCCAAGGCCTGATCCGGCGCCCATCGACCGATCCTTTCGATCCTTCATCACCTCTCTGGAACCGTCATGACCCCATCGATCTTCCGCCGCACCACGCTCGCGATCGCATTGGCCGCCGCCTCGCTGGCCGCCGCGTTGCCCGCCGCCGCACAGGACCTGAAGCCCGTGCGCATCCTCACCAACTGGTTCGCCCAGCCCGACCAGGCCGGCTACTGGCAGGCGCAGCAGGACAACCTCGGCAAGGAGTCCGGCCTCAAGATCTCGGTGCTGCAGGGCGGTCCGAAGATCCAGACCGTGCCGCAGGTCGCGTCGGGCCAGGCCGAGTTCGGTATCGGCAACGCCGACGACGTGCTGCTGGCGCGGCTGCGCGGCGCACCGGTGCGCGCGGTGTTCGCGCATCTCGACTACGTGCCCTATGCGCTGGTCTACCACGCCGACCCGGCCGTCAAGTCGGTCGCAGACCTGCAGGGCCGCACCTTCGCCGTGAACATCGGCAACGCGTACTGGGAGTGGACGAAGAAGCAATACAAGCTGGCCGGCACCCGCGAGATCCCGGTCAGCGGTGACCTGAGCCTGTTCCGCAACGATCCGAAGATGGTGCAGCAGGGCTACTCGCTCTACCTGCCGGCGCGCATGCAGGAGGCCGGCATCCCCGTGCAGTCGATCTCGCTGGCCTCGCTCGGCTACCGGCCGTACAACGTGCTGTTCACCACCGACGAGATGATCCAGAAGAACCCGGCGCTGGTGAAGGCGACCGTGGCCGCGGTGCAGAAGGGCTGGGCCAACTACGTACGCGATCCGTCGGGCCTGAAGCCGATGCTGTTCGAGATGAACAAGCAGATCTCGCCGGCCGTGTACGACGCGGCCAACAAGGAAATGATCGAGAAGCTGATCTCGCACGACCTCGGCAAGATCGGCTGCATGAGCGACGCGCGCTGGAGCGAGATCGCGGGCCAGTTGCGCAGCGTGGCCTTCCTGCCGAAGGACTTCAACGAGAAGCAGGCCTACGACCGCACGCTGGTCCCCGGCTGCTGATCCATTCCCCCGAAGGAGCATTCGACATGGCACACGGTGCGGCGATTCAATTGAAGGGCGTGTCCAAGCGCTTCGACAGCGGCCTGCAGGCGCTGGGCCAGGTCGACTTCGACTTGCGGGCGGGCGAGTTCGTGTCGATCGTCGGGCCGTCGGGCTGCGGCAAGTCGACGCTGCTGCGGATCGTCGCGGGGCTCATCGCGAGCAGCACCGGCGAATGCCGGCGGCCCGCCGACATCGAGACCGCCTTCGTGTTCCAGGAAGCCGCGCTGCTGCCCTGGCGCACGGTCGAACGCAATGCGCAACTGCTGATGGAGCTCGAAGGCCACAAGCCCGAGGACTACCGCGCACGCGCCGCCGAGGCGCTGAAGCTGGTTGGCCTCGCGGGCTTCGAGAAGTCGTATCCGCACCAGCTGTCGGGCGGCATGCGCATGCGCCTGTCGCTGGCCCGCGCGCTGGCGCTGCGGCCCGACCTGCTGCTGCTCGACGAGCCGCTGGCCGCGGTCGACGAACTCACGCGCGACGTGCTGCAGGAAGAGCTCTCCGCGCTGTGGAAGCAGGCCGGCTTCACCGGCGTGCTGGTCACGCACAACGTGCACGAGGCCGTCTACCTGTCAGACCGCGTGGTCGTGATGTCGCCGCGGCCGGGCCGCATTCTCGAGGTGATCGACGTGCCCTTCGCCTTCCCGCGTGCGCCGGAACTGCGCGCCACGCCCGAGTTCGCGCAGCTCACCGGCGAAGTCACCGCCGCGCTGCGCCGCAAAGCCATCGCCTGAGGGAACGCCCGTGTCCAACGCCACATCCATTTCATCGAACGCGGCAGGCGCTGCCACCGCAGCATCGGCTTCGCCGGCCGCGCCGTCGCGCCTGCTGAGCTTCGTGCAGGCCGCCTGGCCGGTCGTGCTGGTCGCGCTGATCGCCATCGCCGGCTGGTACCTGCTGACCGCCACCGTCTACAAGGGCAAGGGCTATCTCGTGCCGTCGCCGCAAGAGGTTGCCGCCGCCGTCGGCGAGAACGCGGGGGTGCTGCTGATCGCCACGCTGACCACGCTGAAGGAAGCGACCTTCGGCTACCTGCTGGCGATCGTCGGCGGCATCGGCCTCGCGGCCGTGCTGAGCCAGTCGAAGCTGCTGGAGCGCAGCATCTACCCGTACGCGGTGCTGCTGCAGACGGTGCCGGTGGTCGCGATCGCGCCGCTGATCGTGCTCTGGTTCGGCTACAACGACCTGTCGGTCGTGATCATCAGCCTGATCATGTCGCTGTTCCCGATCGTCAACAACACGCTGCTGGGCCTGCGCTCTACCTCGCGCAACCTGACCGAGCTGTTCGCGCTGCACAACACCAGCCGGCTCACGTCGTTCTGGAAGCTGCAGCTGCCCGGCGCGCTGCCGCACATCATCGCGGGGCTGCGCATCTCGGCCGGCCTGTCCGTGATCGGCGCGATCGTCGGCGAATTCATCATCGGCTCGGGCAATGCACAGGGCGGGCTCGGCGTGCAGATCGTGTTCGCGCAGGGCCGCATGTACACCTCGCTGCTGTTCGCCGAAGTCATCGCGGCGACGCTGCTCGGCTTCCTGTTCTTCATGGTGGTCAGCGGCATCGGCCGGCTGCTGCTGAAGAACTGGCACGAGTCGGCGATCGGGCATTGATCCTGCAACAAGGCAGCGTTGACGGCAACCTCGAAGCGCACAAGACTCGACCCATGCAAGACATTCCGCTCATCGACATCGCGCCGCTCGCCACCGGCGACGCCGCGGCCCGCCGGGCCGTCGCCGCACAGATCGGCGCCGCCTGCCGCGGCGTCGGCTTCTTCGTGATCACCGGCCACGGCGTGTCGGCGGCGTCGATCGACGCGACCTTTGCGCAGAGCGCCCGGCTGTTCGCCGAGCCGATGGCGGCCAAGCGCGAGATGGCGATCGGCAAGCTCGGCAGCAACCGCGGCTACGTGGGCCTTGGCGTGGAGGCGCTCGACGAGAAGACGGCGGCCGATCACAAGGAGGCCTTCAACCTGATCTGGACCGACGACGCGACGCGGCCCGCCAACGTCTGGCCGCCGCTGACTGGCTTCCGCGACGTGGTGCAGGGCTACTTCCATGCCGTGCTCGCGGTCGGTGCACGCCTGCACCAGGCCTTTGCGCTGGACCTCGGCCTGCCCGAGGACTTCTTCGCCGACAAGATCGATCGTCCGCTCGCGACGCTGCGGCTGCTGCATTACCCGCTGCCTGCGCAGGCAGCGCCCGAAGGCCAGATCGGCGCCGGCGCGCACACCGACTACGGCAACGTCACGCTGCTCGCGACCGACGGCGTCGCCGGCCTGCAGGTGCGGCGACGCGACGGCGGCTGGATCGACGTGCCGGCCACGCCCGGCGCCTTCATCTGCAACATCGGCGATTGCCTGATGCGCTGGACCAACGACATCTATGTGTCGACGCCGCACCGGGTGCTGAAGCCGGCGGCGGAGCGCTATTCGATCGCGATGTTCATCGACCCGAACCCGGACGCGCTGGTCAGCGCGATTCCGTCCTGCGTGCCCGCCGGCGAGTCGCCGCGCCATGCGCCGGTGACGACGCACGATTACCTGCAGCAGCGCTTTGCGGCGACGTACGCGCGCAAGGCGGCCTGAGATCCGCACCGCGCAACCGGCGTCGAGCGCCCGCGCTCACAGCGGATGTTCGGTATAGAAGCGCCCACCGTGGAACAGCAGCGGTGACGCCCCTGCGCGGCGGCTGCAGCGCTCCACCTCACCCACGAAGATCACGTGGTCGCCTTCGTCGTAGCGGCTGCGGTTGAAGCATTCGAAGCTCGCCGCAGCCCCTGTGATCAACGGTGCGCCGCCCGTCCCCTCGGTGAAGCCGACGTCGGCGAAGCGGTCGATGTCCTTCTTCGCGAAGCGTTCCGCGAGATGCTTCTGGTCGGCTGCCAGGATGTTGATCGCGTAGTGCGAGCCGGTGCTCAGCGCCGCCATGGAGGCCGCATTGCGCGACAGGCTCCACAGCACCAGCGGTGGTGCAAGCGATACCGAATTGAAGGAGTTGGCGGTGAGGCCGACCAGCGCGCCATCGGCGGCGCGTGCGGTCACGATGGTCACGCCGGTGGCGAAGGTGCCGAGTGCCTGGCGGAACTCGTCGACCGAGAAGGAGGGCGCTTGCGCCTGGGCGGGGACAGTCACGGTGAAGCCGGAAAGAATGAAGGACGAGGGAGGGAGGGGCCGGCAGCCATTCTGGCCGATGGGCGTGCCATTGTGATGGCCCGGTCTCCTGGAGAGAGGTGCGCTCACGCTTCGGAATGGCTGCGCTTGGCGTGACCGGGATTCGCATCGGGCAGCAGCGCGCCGGTGTCGCTGCTCAGGATGGACGGTCTCTTCTCATCACTGCCAGTCCACATGACGATCCAATCGACACAGAAGCGGACTCGCTGCGCCTGGGCTGACTGGCGTTCGCATTGCAAGGGCCGTGCTGGCCTTGCAGGCTCAGGATACGAAGTCTCTTTTCATTCATGCCAATCTCCATGTCGATCAACTCGATACCGAAGCGTCCACTGACACCACAGGATCTTTCTGCCGATCCTTCAGCGAAGCGGGCGAAGTCCGATGAACCGATGCGAACCTCGGGGCCAGACCAGAGCGACACCGATATGGTCTCCCCCCGGAAGTACTGGGCGAAGGCATGGAACCATGAGACGCAGTCCTCGGGAAATTCATGGACGGAGAATCCGGATCAGTTCTCGCCCGGCCCATCGTCCCACCTGCCTGTCGGCCTGTCCCCGCGGATCGCCGAAGCGCTGAATTCCCTTGCGGACGCTTCGTCCTCCCCGGCTTCCGAAGCGGCATTGACCGCCCTTCGCTTCGACCCACGCATCTACATCACCGAGACGCAGGCGCAGACATCGCCGGCCGGCGTGATCCTTCATCTCGCCAATTGCCTGGAACAGTTGTTGAATGAGGAGGGTGGGCAACTCGATGGAAACCGCCGACTCAAGATCGCCGGTGTGCTGACGGCGGCAGAGATGTATGCCGACGCGCTGGGACAACCCGGCATGAGCGAGTTGCTGAAGACGTCGACGGTGGACGACAGGGAGAGGCTTCCCGCGCTCGGTGCGCATCTGACGCAGTTGGGCTGCAGCCTGCTCCCTTCTTCGGAAGGAACCGCAGAGCTTGTGGACGCGCCCGGTCTGGCAACCGTACTCAGGTCGCATTACGAACGCATCCTGGCGTCGGACAGCGCCACTCGGCAGGCGACTCAAGCCCATGCGCTGGCGGCTTTTCTCGGGAGCACCGATCCCGGTGAACATGATGCGCTGAAGCTGGCTTGCATCGGCTATGTGAAGCACGGTGGCCCGCTGCAGGCAGTGGTCGATGCGCTGTTCCACACCATCCGCGACCTGGATCTTCCATCGCCGTCGCAACGCCAGCCCGGCAACACACGGAAAACACTCATCGAACGGGATGATGTCAGACGCAACCTGTTGCTCGCGCGCAAGGAGTTGACGAGCGCTGGCTCCGAACGTGAATTGGCAGAGAACGCCGCAAATCTGGTGAGTTGGCTGCAGCAATTGAACCGGACCGACGCGAGCCTTGATCGTCCGCTCGAACGCTTGCTCGATGCATGTGCCGCATGCCGCGCATCCAGCGGAAGCGCTGCGACGGCCCAGGCCATGCGCAATGCGCTCGATGACTGCATGGCTGCAGCTGCCATCGCAGCCGACCAGGACAACCTGGGTCCTGATCTCTCCGATCCGGCCAACGCAGGCACGCTGAATCAGCGGGCCTTGCAGTACGCGCAGCTGATCAAGCAGGCAGGCACGCCTTATCTGATGTCGGCCAACAAGATGTCGACCGTCATCGAGTGCTATCTCCGGAACCCGACGGCCACGATCGCGACCGTGGCAGCACAGTCGACAACCAACGAAAACCAGGTTCGCGAAGCTCGGGGCTCCCTGCGGAACTGCGTTGCGAGCAGCCTCTCGGACGGCGCACGTCGCAAGGTGGTCGCATGTGCATTGCGTAGTGCAAATGAGGATGACTTCAAGAGGAGCAGTGCACGGGTACTGGACCACCGACTCGTCAATTGCCAGGCGTGGTCGGCATGGAAGGAAATGGAAAAAAGGTACAACGAGGAATACCCCGATTCCACCCCGAAACTCCTCGATATGGTGGAACGACGTGACAGTTCACTGCTGCGATTCATACCTGAAGACAACGAGTTTTCCGGCGTGCTGTACGCGCACCTGTTCCAGACCAGTCCGAGATACTGCAAATCGATCGCAGATGCGCGCACCGATCTCCTGCGTGTGCGTATCGCAGCGGGTCTGACTGCTGCACCCTGAGTCTCCGCAACTGCGCAAAGTCCATGCAATCCGCAAGCTCGGCAGACATGGATGAGGAGTCCTGTCTCATCACGGCCGGTTCATGACGATCCCACGGCCGGTCTGACCACCCGGTCTTGCCGCACCCTGGCGGCGGGTCAGCCGAAGAACCAATAGCACACGCCGATCGACGCCAGCACGCCGGCCACCTCGGCCACCAGCGCGCAGCCGACCGCGTGCCGAGCGCGCCGGATGCCGACCGCGCCGAAGTAC
>CAIQMJ010000264.1 GCA_903872875.1 uncultured Variovorax sp. | reverse complement strand
CTGCAGGTGAGCTTTGGCGGCGACACCGAAATCCGAACGCTCAAGGGTGCGGAGTGGATGGGCGGCCACGTGATGCCGAGCGGCGAGGCGCTGCTCTCGGGCTACTACGTCAACGAACTGCTGATGCGCCTGCTGGCGCGCGACGACCCGCATGAAGCGCTGTTCGATGCCTATGCCGGCGTGGTCCAGGTGCTGGCCGGCGAGCACGGCGGCGCACAGGCGGCCACGCACTCATCGGCGCTGCGTGCCTTCGAGCTGCTCTTGTTGCGTGAGGCCGGCCTGCTGCCCGCGCTGGACGTGCAGACGCTGACGCTGTCGCCGCTCGAACGTGCCGTTCGCTACCGGCTGGTGCCGGAGGCTGGCCTGCGCCATGCGGACGAGCAGGAGGCGGGGCTGCGCGGCGCCGAATGGCAGGCCCTGCAGTCCACGTTCAACGACCCCGCGCCGTTCACCGCCGCGTTGCGCGGCGTCGCCATGCTGAACGCCGGCAGCAACGCCGCGCTGCGCACGCAACTGCGCGTGCTGCTCAACTACCATTGCGGCGTCACCACGCTGCGCACGCGGCAAATGATGAGAGAACTCCAGGCGCTATGAGCACATCCGGCACATCCCTTTCAGTCAACCTCAACAAGGTCGCGCTGGTCCGCAACACGCGGCACCTCGAAATCCCCAGCGTTTGCGTGGCGGCGACGAAATGCCTCGAAGCCGGCGCCCATGGCATCACGGTGCATCCGCGGCCGGACGAGCGCCATATCCGTGCCTACGACGTGCGGGATCTATCGGCGCTGCTCGCAAGCGACTGGCCGCAGGCCGAGTTCAACATCGAAGGCAACCCGTTCCACAACCTGATGGATTTCGTGCGCACGCTGCGGCCGCACCAGGCGACCTTCGTACCCGACAGCGAGAGCCAGTCGACCAGCGATCACGGCTGGACCTTCCCCGACGACGCCGAGCGCCTGCGCCCGCTGATTGCCGAAACCAGGGCGCTCGGCGTTCGCGTGAGCCTGTTCATGGACCCGGACGCCAGCATGATGGCGGCCGCCAAAGCACTGGGCGCCGACCGCGTCGAGCTCTACACCGAAAGCTACGCCTCGTCGCGCGGCACGCCCGAAGCCGACGAGGTGCTGCAGCGCTATGTCGACGCCGGCCGCGCCGCGCAGGCAGCCGGACTTGAACTCAATGCCGGGCACGACCTGAACCGCGAGAACCTCACTGCCTTCCTGAAGGCCGTGCCGCGCGTGCGCGAGGTGTCGATCGGCCACGCCTTCGTCGCCGATGCGCTCGAACTGGGCTACGCCGCCACGACCCGCGACTACCTGCGCTGCATCCGGGACGCCGCGTGATCTTCGGCATCGGCACCGACATCTGCGACCTCCGGCGGATCGCTGCGACCTATGAGCGGCAAGGCGAGCGTTTCGCGCGCAAGGTGCTGAGCGACGCCGAATTCGCGATCTGGCAGGCGCGCAGCGCGCGCTGGCCGAAGCGCGGGCTGAGCTACCTCGCCACGCGCTTCTCGGCCAAGGAAGCTTTCAGCAAGGCCATCGGATTGGGCATGCGCATGCCGATGAGCTGGCGGCTCTGCGAGATCGCCAACCTGAAGAGCGGCAAGCCTGTGATCGTGCTGCACGGCGGCCTGAAGGAATGGTTCGAGACGCAGGGCCTGACCGCGCACGTGACCGTGACCGACGAGACCGAGTACGCAGCCAGTTTCGTCGTCGTGGAGAAAAGATGATCCGGACCGACTCGGGCAAACGGCGATGCACGCACCTCTGATCATCGACGTCGCGGGCACCGCGCTCACGCCGGCCGACCGGCGGCGGCTGGCGGATCCGCTGGTCGGCGGTGTGATCCATTTCGCGCGCAACTGGCAGGACCGCGCGCAGCTTGCGGCACTCAATGCCGAGATCAAGGCCTTGCGGTCCGACCTGCTCATCTGTGTCGACCACGAGGGCGGCCGGGTGCAGCGCTTTCGCAGCGACGGCTTCACGCGGCTGCCGTCGATGCGCACGCTGGGCGAACTGTGGATGCACGACCCGATGGCCGCGACGCAGCGCGCCACCGCCGTCGGCTACGTGCTTGCCAGCGAACTGCGCGCCTGCGGTGTCGACTTCAGCTTCACGCCGGTGCTCGATCTCGACCATGGCGGAAGCAGCGTGATCGGCGACCGCAGCTTTCACCGCGATCCGCGCGTGGTCACGCTGCTCGCCAAGAGCCTGTCGCATGGGCTGCTGCGGGCCGGCATGGCGAACTGCGGCAAGCATTTTCCGGGGCATGGTTTCGTCAGGGCCGATTCGCACGTGGCGATACCGGTCGATCGCCGCAGTCTGAAGGCCATCCTGGCCGACGACGCGCAACCCTATGGCTGGTCGGGCGGAGCGCTTGCAGCCGTGATGCCCGCACACGTGATCTATCCGAGGGTCGATGCAAGGCCGGCGGGCTTCTCGAAGAAGTGGCTGGGCGACATCCTGCGCACCCGCATCGGCTTCGATGGTGCGGTGTTCAGCGACGACCTCAGCATGGAGGCGGCGCGCCGCATCGACGGGCAACTGCTGAGCTATACCGATGCAGCGCTGGCGGCGCTCGATGCGGGCTGCGACCTGGCGCTGTTGTGCAACCAGAGCGTCGGCGAGGGTCTGCCGCTCGATGAACTGCTCGGCGGCCTGGCAGCCGCGCGGCGCCAGGGTCGCTGGCGACCGCTTGCGGCGAGCGAGACGCGACGTCGCGCGCTATTGCCGCGCGGCGATGCGCTCGCATGGGATGCCTTGCAGGACGCGCCCGACTACCGCCGTGCGGTGGGCATGCTCGAACGCCAGACGCACGCCTGATGCGATCCGAGGCGAGCGCCTTGAAACGCAATGACAAGGCAATGACAAGACAACGATTGGAGACCCTGCATGATTCCGTCCGATTTCGACGTCCACGCCCGGCAGGCGGCCGATCTGCTCTGGAACGCCTGGCAACTCGGCGCGGCGCTCACCACGTTGCCAGACGCCTGTCGACCCACCACGCGGAATGAAGGCTACGCCGTGCAGGCCGCACTCGCCACACGCAGTCCGCGGCCGATCGCTGGCTGGAAGATTGCCGCGACCAGTGTCGCCGGGCAGCGCCACATCAATGTGTCCGGGCCGTTGGCAGGCCGCTTGTTCGCCGAACGCGTGCGTGCCGATGGCGACGCGCTTTCGATGGTCGGCAACCGCATGGCGGTCGCCGAGGCCGAATTCGTGTTCCGCATGGCGCGCGACCTGGCGCCGCGCGCGGCGCCTTACAGCCTCGACGAGGTGCTCGACGCGGTCGACGACCTGTGGCTCGGTATCGAGGTCCCCAATTCGCGCTTTGCGGATTTCGTGAGCGCCGGCGAGGCGCAACTGATCGCAGACAACGCCTGCGCGCACGACTTCGTGCTCGGTCCGCGCGCAGCCGTGCCCTGGCGTGCGCTGGACCTCGCTGCGCACCGGGTGCGGGCAACGGTCACGGGCACGGCCCGCAACTATGCGCGCGATGGTGTCGGCGCCAACGTGCTGGGCGATCCGCGGATCGCCTTGGCCTGGCTCGCGAACGAACTGGCCTCCCATGGAATGACGCTGGCCGAAGGTGCGCTGGTAACAACCGGAGCCTGCATCGCACCGCTGGAGATCGTGCCGGGTGACGAGGTCGTGGCGGACTTCGGCGTGCTCGGCCACATGTCGGCGCGTTTCGCAGCCTGAGCCGCCTGCGGGCGGGCGCGTATCAGGTTGCGTCGGCCTCGGGCGTCCACAGCCGTGCGCCGCCGTTGTCGCGGTGTGTCAGGTACAGGCGCAGATCGAATTCGCGCTGGTGGTAGTCGGCGTCCATGTGCGTGCACAGCGCGTAGAAGGCCTTGTCGTGCTCCCGCTCCTTCATGTGCGCGAGTTCGTGCACGACGATCATCCGCAGCAGTTCCAGCGGCACTTCCTTGAACAGGCTGGCCACGCGGATCTCGCGCTTCGCCTTCAGTTTGCTGCCCTGCACGCGCGATACCGTCGTGTGCGTGCCCAATGCATTGCGGATCACGTGCAGCTTGCTGTCGAAGGCCACCTTCGACAGCGGCTCGGCGTTGCGCAGGAAGTCGTTCTTCAGCCCCGTGACGTAGTCGTACAGCGCACGGTCGGTGCGGACCTCGTGCGCGGCCGGGTAGCGCTTCAGGAGCAGTTCGCCGAGCTTGTCCTCGGCCACCAGCTGCCGCACCTGCGCCTGCAGCGCAGGCGGGTAGTGCGCGAGGTACTTCATGCGCGGCCGTGGACCCCGGCGGCGCGGGCCGAATAGGCCAGGCCCGCGGCCACGCCACCGAACAGGTCGCCCTCGGTTATCTGGACGCCCGCAAAGCCGCGGCGCAGCGCCTGCTGGAAGGGGCGCAGCGCGGACGAGCCACCCGTGAGGTAGATCGCGTCGAGGTCGTTGCTGCGCAGGCCCGCGCGCCGCACGCATTCGTGGGCGCTGGCCACCGTCTTCGCCAGCAGTTCTGCGAGCTGCTGTGCCATGTCGGCCGGCGTCAGCGACGCGCACAGTCCGGTCTCCACGAAGGACAGGTCGATGGTGGAGGGCGCATCGTTCACCGAGCTCTCGATCTTGGCCTGCTCGACCTCATTGGCGATCCGGTGGCCGTAGCGCTCTTCCAGCACCGTCATCAGCCGATCGTGCAGGCGCATGTCGGCGTAGCTGCTGCGCAGCTCCTGCGCCTGGCGCACGGCCTTGGGCGCATAGAGCCAGTTGATCAGATGCCAGGACGACAGTTCGAAGAACACCTTGCTCGGCACCTCGCGCCCACGCGCGTCATGGTGCCGGAAGCCCAGCAGCGGCATCACGCATTCGAGGTTCAGGCGCTGGTCGAAGTCGGTGCCGCCGATGTGTACGCCGCTGGTGGCGAGCACGTCGCTGGCGCGGTCGGCCCGCGTCATGCGCTCGGGCCCGAGGCGCACCACGGTGAAGTCGGATGTGCCGCCGCCGATGTCGACGATCAGGATCACTGATTCCTTCGTCACGCGCTGTTCGTAATCGAAGGCCGCGGCGATCGGTTCCAGCTGGAACGAGATGTCCCGGTAGCCGGCGCTGCGTGCGGCCTGCCGCAGGCTGTCTTCGGCCTGGCGATCGCGCTTGGCGTCGTCGTCGACGAAGTGCACCGGCCGGCCCAGCACCACGCGCTCGGGCCTCTGGCCGAGCGTCTGTTCGGCGCGCGTGGCGAGTTCATGCAGGAAGCGCGCGACGATGTCCTGGAAGCTCACCAGCCCGTCGTACACGGCTGTGGTCTCCTGCATCAGCGAACTCCCGAGCAGGCTCTTGAGCGAGCGCATCAGCCGCCCTTCGACGCCCGAGAGATAGAGCGCGACAGCCTCGCGGCCGAAGTGCGTGCTGCGGTCCTCGGCGTTGTAGAAGAGCGCCGTCGGCATCGTGGTCGCCGTGCCTTCGAGCGGCAGCGATTGCGCAAGGCCGCCTTCGAGCGCGAAGGCCATGGCGGAATTGGAGGTGCCGAAATCGATGCCGATTGCGGGTGTCGGCGTCTTCAAGCTTCGCGACGCAGGGCGGGGAACAGGATCACGTCGCGGATGCTCGGCGAGTCGGTCAGCAGCATCATGAAGCGGTCGATGCCGATGCCGCAGCCACCGGTCGGCGGCATGCCGTATTCGAGCGCGCGCACGAAGTCGTGGTCGTAGAACATCGCTTCGTCGTCGCCCGAGTCCTTGGCCGCGACCTGCGCGTTGAAGCGTGCGGCCTGGTCTTCGGCATCGTTCAGCTCGCTGAAGCCGTTGCCGAACTCGCGGCCGGTGATGTAGAGCTCGAAGCGTTCGGTGACCTCCGGCCGATCGTCGTTGGCGCGCGCCAGCGGCGAGATCTCGGTCGGGTGTTCCATGATGAAGGTCGGCTGCCAGAGCTTCTCTTCGACGGTTTCCTCGAAGTACAGCACCTGCAGGCTGGCGAGGCTGCGCTGCGACAGCTTGTTCTTGTCTTCGCTCAGGCCGAGCTTGCGCAGTGCGTTGACGAGCCAGTCGCGGCTATCGACGCGTGCGATCGCGTGTGATTCGGGCGTGGCGAGTGCCTCGATGCTCTCCAGCGGCGCGCCGGCCTCGGTGTACTTGACGATCGCTTCGCGGATCGTGAGGCGTTCGAAGGGCTGGCTCAGGTCGACGGCCTTGCCGCCGTAGCTGAGCTGCTCGCTGCCGACCGTCTTCTTCGCGATCGTGCGGATGATCAGCTCGGTGAAGTCCATCAGGTCCTGGTAGTTCCAGTACGCCGCGTAGAACTCCATCATCGTGAATTCGGGGTTGTGCCGAACCGAGATGCCCTCGTTGCGGTAGCTCCGGTTGATCTCGAACACGCGCTCGAAGCCACCGACGATCAGGCGCTTCAGGTAGAGCTCGGGCGCGATGCGCAGGAACATTTCCTGGTCGAGCGCGTTGTGGTGCGTCTTGAAGGGCTTGGCGTTCGCGCCGCCAGGGATCGGATGCAGCATCGGCGTCTCGACCTCGAGGAAGTCGTTGGCGACCATGAACTCGCGCAGGGCGCTCACGGCCTTGCTGCGCGCAGCGAAGCGGGCACGCGCGTTCTCGTCGGTGATCAGGTCGACGTAGCGCTGGCGATACTTCTGCTCCTGGTCGGCCATGCCGTGGAACTTGTCGGGCAGGGGGCGAAGGCTCTTGGTGAGCAGCCGCAGCGTCGTGACCTTCAACGACAGCTCGCCAGTCTTGGTCTTGAACAGCGTGCCTTCGGCGCCGATGATGTCGCCCAGGTCCCAGCGCTTGAAGTCGGCATAGATATCGTCACCGATGACGTCGCGCTGGACGTAGAGCTGGATGCGGCCGGTGGCGTCCTGCACGGTCGCGAAGCTGGCCTTGCCCATGACGCGCTTGAGCATCATGCGGCCGGCGACGCTCACCGGGACGGCCTGGGCTTCCAGAGCGTCGGGTTCGGTGTCGCCGTGCGCTTGCAGCAAGGCCAGGGCGCGGTGCTTCGGCTTGAAGTCGTTGGGGAACGCGACCCCCTTGCCCGCGGCCTGCGCGCTGCGCAGCGCGCCGAGCTTCTCGCGCCGCTCGGCGATCAATTGGTTGTCGTCGTTTGCTGGCGCAGGGGAGGTCGTGGATTCGGTCATGGGAAAGGGAAGGCTGGATGGCGCGGGCGGCGCCGCGCGAAACCCGCCATTTTAGCCCGCCGCCCCTCTGGGCGACCTTGCCGCCGTCGACCTCAATCGCTGAAGCCGCCGCGAGCCAGCAGGTCGCTCACCAGCTCGAGCCGCATCAGCGGGCTGTCGAGTTCCATCAGCCGTTGCTTGAGCGAATTCTGCAGCGGCAGCAGTTCGCACCACCGGTTGGCGACCCAGCCACAGTCGTCGAAGCTGTACGGCTCGCGCACCGGCAGGCGCAGGCCGTCCGCGCCTTCAGCGCTGCGACGCGCTTCCAGCGTGTCGACCAGCCGGCGCAGGGCCGTGGCGGTGTGGACCAGATCTTCCGGAATGGTCACCGCGACGTCATCGGCGATCGCTTCGACCTCCGCCGTCCAGAGGCCGTGTTTCTGCAGCGTGCTGGCGCGCACGCGAAAACGCTGGGTGCCTATGCATTCGATCTGCATCAGGCCGGATTGCGGCGATTCGAGTTCGCGGATCAATGCGAGCGTGCCGATTTCGGTGAAGGTCTCGGCGGCGGCACCCGCCACGCGGACCTCGGCGCCCTGCGTCAGGCCGACGACGCCGAAGGGGGCGCCATGCTTGTGGCATTTGCCGATCATGTCGAGATAACGCACCTCGAAGATGCGCAGCGGCAGGAATCCCCCGGGAAAGAGCACGGAGCCCAGCGGGAACAAAGGGAGTGAGTGCAGAAGGGGTTGTGTCGTCATCGAGGAACCTCGCGTGACTATCATCGCACTCCCTCCATCTTCTGCGCGCCATGCTCTATCAGATCCCATCGTTCCTGCTGGACGTCATCGTCGGTCTTGTCGGTGGCGCGTGCCTGCTGCGGCTGTACATGCAGTACCACCGCGTCCCCTTCGGCAATCCGCTGGGCCGCTTCGTCTTCGCCGTGACCGACTGGATCGTGATGCCGCTGCGGCGCGTCGTGCCGTCGTTCAAGCGCTGGGACCTCGCGAGCGCGATTGCGGCGTGGCTGCTCGTCCTGGCGAAATTCCTGCTGTTGTCGCTGCTGCTCGGCAGCCTGGGCCGTCTCGCGATCCTGCCATTGGTGTCGTTGGTCGGCTTGCTGCAGCTCGCGGTTTCAGGACTGACCGCGCTGCTCGTGGTCTATGCGGTGCTCTCATGGCTGCCGAACACGTCGTCGATGTTGAGCGCGCTCATCGCTCGCCTCGCCGAACCGCTGGTGCGTCCGTTGCGACGCTACATCCCGCTGATCGGCGGTGTCGACCTGTCGCCGCTCGCCGCGATCGTGCTGTTGCAGGTCGCCGGCATCGTGCTCGGCAGCCTGATGGGCGCAGTCTTCAGGTTGTAAGGTCAGCCTACCGCGTCGGCCGGCAGGCGCTGCAGCATCGCCAGCGTCCGGGCGATCGTCTTGCGCAGCTCGCGGCGGTCGCTGATGAAATCGATCGCGCCCTTGGTCTGCAGGAACTCGGAACGCTGGAAGCCTTCCGGCAGCGTCACGCGCACGGTCGATTCGATCACGCGCGGGCCGGCAAAACCGATCAGCGCCTTCGGTTCGGCGATCACCACGTCGCCGACGAACGCGAATCCGGCGCTCACGCCGCCCATGGTCGGGTCGGTCAGCACGCTGATGTAGGGCAGGCCCTTCTTCGCGAGGCGTGTGAGCGCAGCATTGGTCTTGGCCATCTGCATCAGCGACAGCAGGCCTTCCTGCATGCGCGCACCACCGGTGGCGGTGAAGCAGATGAAGGGCACCTTCTGTTCGATCGCGGTCTCGACACCGCGCACGAAGCGTTCGCCAACCACACTGCCCATGCTGCCGCCCATGAACTCGAACTCGAAGCAGGCCACCACGACGCTGATGCTGAGGACCGAGCCGCCCATCACGATCAGCGCATCGGTCTCGCCGGTGCTCTCCAGGGCATCCTTGAGACGTTCGGGATACTTTCGACTGTCCTTGAACTTGAGCGCATCGACCGGCAGCACTTCCTGGCCGAGTTCATAGCGACCTTCGGGGTCGAGAAACGCATCCAGGCGCGCGCGTGCGCCGATGCGGTGATGGTGGCTGCAACTCGGGCAGACGTTCTGGTTGTGTTCCAGATCGGTCTTGTAGAGCACGGTGTCGCAGCTCGGACATTTGATCCAGAGCCCTTCCGGCACCTGGCGGCGTTCGCTCGGGTCGGTCTGGGCAATCTTGGCGGGTAGCAGTTTTTCAAGCCAGCTCATGGCATCTCCTGAAGTGCCGGGATTATCGGCCAGCCGAGGAAGAGGGGGTAGCGCCGGGCAGCGCGTCGAGCGCCCGGCGGATACCCGCGAGAAATTCAGTGACCTTCGGCACGACCTGGTCGCGCGGCTGGCCGTCGATCAACTGGATGATCTTCGTACCGATCACGACCGCGTCGGCGGCTGCGCCGACCGCCTGGGCCGTGGCCGCATCGCGGATGCCGAAGCCGACGCCCACCGGGATGTCGACGTGCGCTCGGACCCTCGGGATCATCAGGCCGACTGCGTCGGTGTCGAGATGGCCGGCGCCGGTCACGCCCTTGAGCGAGACGTAGTAGACGTAGCCGGTCGCGATGCGCGCGACCTGCGCCATGCGCTCGTCGGTGCTGGTCGGCGCGAGCAGGAAGATCAGGTCGATGCCCGCCGCGCGCAGTTCGGCTGCGAAAGCCTCGCACTCCTCGGGCGGGTAATCGACGATCAACAGGCCGTCGACGCCAGCTGCCGCCGCGTCGCGAATGAAGCTGCCGGCACCGTGGATGCCGTCGTAGCGCTCGACCGGATTGGCATAACCCATCAGCACCACCGGCGTGCGGTCGTCGGTACGGCGGAAGGCCGCGACCATCGCCAGCACCTGCACCATGCCGACACCCAGCGCCAGCGCGGCTTCGCCGGCCTTCTGGATCACGGGGCCATCGGCCATCGGGTCGGAGAAGGGCACGCCGAGTTCGATCACGTCGGCACCGGCGGCGACCATGCCGTGCATCAGCTCGGGCGTGACGTCCGCGTAGGGGAAGCCGGCGGTCACGTAGGGGATCAGCGCCTTGCGGCCGTCTTTCTTCAGCACCTCGAAGGTGGTGGCAATGCGGCTCATCACTTGCCTCCCTTCACGCTCAGGCCGCGCATCGATGGGCGGTCGTAGAAATCCACACCCGACAGATCGGCCACGGTGCCGATGTCCTTGTCGCCGCGGCCGGAGAGATTGACCAGGATCGACTGGTCCGGTCGCATGGTCTTTGCGAGCTTCATCGCGTAGGCGACGGCATGGCTCGATTCGAGCGCCGGGATGATGCCTTCGGTGCGGCAGAGGTAGTGGAAGGCCTCCAGTGCTTCGGTGTCGGTGATGCCGACGTATTCCGCGCGACCGATGTCCGCCAGGTACGCGTGCTCGGGGCCGACGCCCGGGTAGTCCAGGCCGGCGCTGATGCTGTGCGTCTCGGTCACCTGGCCGTCCCCGTTCTGCAGCAGGTAGGTGCGGTTGCCGTGCAGCACGCCGGCACTGCCGCGCAGGATCGAGGCGGAATGCTTGCCGCTGTCGAGCCCTTCGCCCGCCGCTTCGACGCCGATCAGCCGCGTGCCCGCGAACGGGATGTACGGGTGGAAGATGCCCATCGCGTTGCTGCCGCCGCCGACGCAGGCGATCACCGCGTCCGGCTGCTTGCCTTCGGCCTCGCCGGTGATGCCGTCGGCCGCCAGCATGGCGGGCATCTGCGCGATGCACTCGGTGCCGATCACGCTCTGGAAGTCACGCACCATGGTCGGATAGGGGTGCGGACCAGCCACGGTACCGATGATGTAGAAGGTGTTCTCGACGTTCGTGACCCAGTCGCGCATCGCTTCGTTGAGCGCGTCCTTGAGTGTCTTGCTGCCCGATTCGACCGGCACCACGGTGGCGCCCAGCAGGTTCATGCGGTAGACGTTCGGGCTTTGGCGCTTCACGTCCTGGCTGCCCATGTAGACCACGCATTCGAGGCCGTAGCGCGCGCAGATGGTGGCCGTCGCGACGCCGTGCTGGCCGGCGCCGGTCTCGGCGATCACGCGTGGCTTGCCCATGCGGCGCGCGAGCATCGCCTGGCCGATCACGTTGTTGATCTTGTGCGCGCCGGTGTGGTTCAGGTCCTCGCGCTTCAGGTAGATCTGGGCGCCGCCCATCTCACGGCTGGTGCGCGCTGCGTGGTAAACCGGCGACGGCCGGCCGACGAAGTGCTTGAGCTCGTAGTGGAATTCGGCGAGGAATTCCGGGTCGTCCTTGTACTTCGCATAAGCGTCGCGCAGTTCTGCGATCGCGTGGGTGAGCGTCTCGCTCGCGAAGGTGCCGCCGTATTTGCCGAAGTGGCCGCTGGCGTCGGGTTGCTGATAGGTTTGCATGGTCTCGATCGTTGGGCCGCGCCCGCGATCAAGGCGGCGCGGCAGTCAGGCAGGGAATGCGCGATCGGCTGCCCGTACGGCAGCAACGAAGTCGCGGATCTTGGCGGCGTCCTTGATGCCCTTGGAGGCTTCGACGCCGGAACTCACGTCAACGGCCAGCGACTTGCACCGCGGCCGAAGCTGGCGAATGCCATCGGCCACGTTTGCAGGTGTGAGTCCACCACTCAAGACGAGGTGAGCGTCGACGGCGGTTGAAAGAAGTGACCAATCGAATGCCTTGCCGCCACCGCCATATCCGTCGACATGGGCGTCGAGCAGGATGGCCTGGGCGTGGGAGAAATCGGAAGCGTATTTTACGAGGTCGAACCCGGCACCCGCCGCACCGAGGGGAATGCGGGCTGCGCGCAGGAAGCGGTAGGCGCCACCGCCGCTGGCTTCCCGGCACCGTGCCGGCGATTCATCGCCATGGAATTGCGCGATGGCGCCAGGCACTGTGGCGAGGGCACGCATTGTGACCTCGGTGCGCGCGTCCACGAAAAGCAGCACAGGCGTGACGAAGGGTGGCAGGCGTGCGGCAAGGGCTGCGGCGCGTTCGGCGCTGACGGCGCGCGGACTTGGCGGGTACAGAACGAAGCCGACGGCATCGGCACCGGCCTCGACCGCGGCATCGACGTCCTGTTCCCGGGTCAAGCCGCAGATCTTGATGCGCGTGCGCAGGTTCGGTGGGCTCGAAAGACTCATGGCGGACCATCATACGCAGCACCTCCGGCCTGCAATGTGGCTTCGGCCGGTAGCTTCCAGGCAGCGTCGTAGAGCGGCCCGAGGAAATAGAGACCATCTGCAGAAAAGGTTGGCGCGGCGACCTTCCGGCTGCGCGCGGCCAGCACTTCGGCCATCCATTCGACGCTCTCGTCGCCGTGCCCGATGCGCACCAGGCAGCCCATGATGTTGCGGATCATGTGGTGCAGGAAGGCGTCGGCCTCGAACTCGAAATGCCATCGGCAGCGCTCCTCGTCCGGGCCTTCGGCCAGCCGCGTCACCACGATGCGTCTTATGGTCTTGACCGGCGATTTGGCCTGGCAGGCGGAAGCCCGAAACGAGCTGAAATCGTGCTGCCCGACCAGCATCGCCGCTGCGGCGCGCATCGCGTCGCCGTCGAGCCGGCGCATCGACCAGCCGACGCGGCCGGCATCCAGGCTGGGCCGCACCGGCGACTGCGATAGCACATAGACGTAGCGCCGTGCCAGTGCGCTGGCACGGCAATGAAAGGCATCCGGCACCGGCACGGCCCACTGGATCGCGATGTCGTCCGGCAGGTAGCGGTTGGTGCCACGTACCCAGGAGAAGGGCGTGCGTTCGGCGTCGGTGTCGAAATGCACGACCTGCATCAGCGCATGAACGCCGGCGTCGGTGCGGCCGGCGCACAGCGTCGACACCGGCCGGTCGGCAAATCGTGCAAGCGCGGCTTCGAGCTTGTCCTGCACAGTGCGGCCCGACAGCTGGCTCTGCCAGCCCTGATAGGCGTGGCCGTTGTAGCGGACCCCGAGTGCAATTCTCACAGGCGTGATTCCCCTGGGGAATGCAGGCGGGGCGGTTGCATCGGATGTGTGCTCATCGCAGTTCGCTCAGCAGGCGTGTGGCGTCTGCCTGCAGATCGCCCGAGCTCTCGGTGGCGACCTCCTCGGCGAGGGTGCGCGCGCCTTCGGCGTCGCCGAGCGCGTGGAGTTCGCGTGCCAGCGACAGCGTGAGGGCGTGCGGGCTTTCGCCGTCGGCG
>CAIQMJ010000263.1 GCA_903872875.1 uncultured Variovorax sp. | reverse complement strand
GGCATCCTGGTGGACGACGCGATCGTGGAGGTCGAGAACATCGTGCGGCACCTTCGCATGGGCAAGTCGCCGTTCGACGCCGCGATGGAGGCGGCGGACGAGATCGGCCTGGCCGTGATCGCCACCACCTTCACGCTGATCGCCGTCTTCCTGCCGACCGCCTTCATGAGCGGCGTGGCGGGCAAGTTCTTCAAGCAGTTCGGCTGGACCGCCTCGCTCGCGGTGTTCGCGTCGCTGGTGGTCGCCCGGATGCTCACGCCGATGATGGCGGCCTACATCCTCAAGCCGATCGTCGATGCCGAGAAGGAACCGGGCTGGCTGCGCATCTACATGCGCTGCGTCGAGTGGTGCATGCGCAACCGGCTGGCGACGATGGCGCTGGCGACGGTGTTCTTCATCGGTTCGCTCGCGATGATTCCGCTGCTCAAGACCGGCTTCATCCCGCCGGACGACAACTCGCAGACCCAGGTCTACCTGTCGCTCGCGCCGGGTGCGACGCTGGCCCAGACCACGGCCACCGCGGAGGAGACGCGCAGGCGGCTCATGAAGATCGACCACGTGCGCAGCGTCTACACGACGGTCGCCGGCGGCAGCGCGGGCGGCGACCCGTTCGCGAGCTTCGGCACGCCAGAGACGCGCAAGGCGACGCTGACGATCAAGCTCGATCCGCGCGGCGACCGGCCGCGCAAGCAGGTCATCGAGAACCAGATCCGCGCGGCGCTCGAATCGCTGCCCGGCGTGCGCAGCACGGTCGGGCTGGGTGGCTCGGGCGAGAAGTACGTGCTGGCGCTGAGCGGTGAGGATCCGGCCGCCCTGAGCACCGCCGCCCGGGCGGTCGAACGCGACCTTCGGACCATTCCCGGGCTGGGCAACATCACCTCGACCGCCAGCCTGATCCGGCCCGAGATCGCGGTGCGCCCGGACTTCGCACGCGCGGCCGACCTGGGCGTGACGAGTTCGGCCATCGCCGAGACACTGCGCGTCGCGACGCTGGGCGACTACGACCAGTCGCTGCCCAAGCTCAATCTGGCGCAGCGCCAGGTGCCGATCGTGGTCAAGCTGGAAGACTCGGCGCGGCAGGACCTCGCGCTGCTCGAACGCCTGTCGGTGCCCGGCGCGCGCGGCGCCGTGATGCTCGGCCAGGTCGCGACACTCACCGTGGAGGGCGGTCCGGCCGTGATCGACCGCTACGACCGCTCCCGCAACGTGAACTTCGAGATCGAGCTGTCGGGCGTCGGCCTGGGCGATGCCAAGACCGCCGCGATGGCGCTGCCGTCGATCCGCAACCTGCCGCCCGGCGTGCGCGTGACCGAAGTGGGTGATGCCGAGGTGATGACCGAGCTGTTCAACAGCTTCGGCCTCGCGATGCTGACCGGCGTGCTGTGCATCTACATCGTGCTGGTGCTGCTGTTCAAGGACTTCCTGCATCCGGTGACCATCCTCTGTGCGCTGCCGCTGGCGCTGGGCGGCGCCTTCGTCGGCCTGCTGATCGGCCAGAAGGCGCTGTCGATGCCGTCGCTGATCGGGCTGATCATGCTGATGGGCGTGGCCACGAAGAACTCGATCCTGCTGGTCGAGTACGCGATCGTCGCGCGCCGCGAACATGGCATGAGCCGCTGGGACGCATTGCGCGATGCATGCCACAAGCGGGCGCGGCCGATCATCATGACGACGATCGCCATGGGCGCCGGCATGCTGCCGATCGCGGTCGGCTTCGGCGCCGCCGATTCGAGCTTCCGCTCGCCGATGGCGGTCGCGGTCATCGGCGGCCTGATCACCTCCACCGTACTGAGCCTGCTGGTGGTGCCGGCCGTCTTCACCTACATCGACGACATCGAGCACTGGTTCAAGCGAACGGCGCGCCGGCTGCGCGGAAAGCCGGCGGATACGCACATCGACGACGACCTGAAAACGTCGCCGCCCTGAGCGCGGGAACAAGCTGCACGTCAGATACAGCGAGAATCCGCGACCATGCGTTTGCTCCTTGTCGAAGATGAAGCCGAAATGGCGTCCTGGCTCATGCGGGCCTTCAAGCAGAGCGGCTTCGTGCCCGACCACGCGCCGGACGCCGCCACGGCCGAATCGCTGCTGGCCGCCGGCGACTACGACGCGGTCGTGCTCGACCTGCGCCTGCCCGACCGGCACGGCCTGGCCCTGCTCGCCGACCTGCGCGAGGGCGGCAACCGCACGCCCGTGCTGGTGCTGACCGCGCAGGGTTCGCTGCAGGACCGCGTCAAGGGGCTGAACGTGGGCGCCGACGACTTCCTGACCAAGCCCTTCGCGATCGAAGAGCTGGAAGCACGGCTCGATGCCCTGGTGCGGCGCACGCGCGGCAGCGCGCACGTTGCGCTGCAATGCGGCTCGCTGTCGCGCGCGCACGGC
>CAIQMJ010000262.1 GCA_903872875.1 uncultured Variovorax sp. | reverse complement strand
GTGGGCACGCGATAACCGGAGTAAATCGGCCAAGGCGGCATCTTTCGATGGCAGCTTCTTCTATCAGTGCTGGACGCCGCGTGCTGTCGGCAAGGGGCTCGCCCGGCCCGCCCGGTGGCCTTGCCGCTCACTTCCGCAAATAGCGCTTGTTGCCGCCGCTGGTCATGCAGTACTGCCCGCCACGCGGGCCGGTACAGATGCTGCCGGTGCCGCAAGCGCAGTCGCTACTTGCCGATGCCACCCGCGAGCCGCCGGAAGCAGCTGATCTGGCGCCTCCCGGACTGATGGCGCCGCTCGACCGATTGTTATCGGTCTTGGTCTTGGTCTTGCTCGCCGCGCTGACGGAGCTGGCCATCAACCGCGCCGCGCTTCCCTTGCTTCTGCTGGTCGACGTCGTGGACGAATGACTTCCGCTGGCGCTATGCGAATTCGAATGGGACTTCGCGCTGTGGCTGTGTCCTTTCGCCAGGACGGGGGCCGCCGGCAATGCCAGCGCGATGGCCAATATCAATGCGATCTTCATGTTGTGTCTCCTCCGCGCCCATCAGCGCGACTCGATCGTCCCATGCAGCCGCTCGCTGTGACATCACCTTTCCGGGTGATTGCTTTCGCCCATGCAAAAGCGGGCTTCACCCGTTTCCGCGACGCCGGCATCGGCGTCCATTCCGGGTAAACCCTCAATTCAAATCCCCTCCTTGTCGCCACAATCAGTGTACTGATCGACAGCAGATCGATCCAGATCAAGGACAGCCACGATGACGCGCGATATACGACAGACTCTCGACGAGAGTCCGATGACTCCTTTCCAATGGTTCGCCGTGACCATCTGCGTGATGCTCGTCATGCTCGACGGTTTCGACGTGCTGGTGATGGCCTTCACGGCGTCCGGCATCTCCGCCGAATGGAAGCTCAACGGCGCCGAACTGGGCTTCCTGTTCAGCGCCGGCCTGGTCGGCATGGCGGCCGGTTCCCTCTTTCTCGCACCCCTGGCCGATCGCTGGGGACGGCAGGCGGTCATCCTGATCTGCCTCGTGGTCATCACCATCGGCATGGGCCTGTCCGCGCTGTCGCGCAGCAGTGTGGAGCTCGGCCTGCTGCGCGCCTTCACGGGCATCGGCATCGGGGGCATGCTGGCGAGCGTCGGCGTGATCACGGCCGAATTCGCATCGGACAAGTGGCGAAGCACGGCGGTCGGCCTGCAGGCCACGGGCTATCCGATCGGCGCGACCATCGGCGGCACCATCGCGGCCGTGCTGCTCGAGCACTACGGCTGGCGCTCGGTCTTCGCCTTCGGCAGTGTGGCGACGGCGCTGATGATTCCAGCGGTGCTCTGGCGCCTGCCCGAGTCGCTCGACTTCCTCATGACGCGCCAGCCGGCCAAGGCCTTGTCCAAGGTGAACGCCCTGCTCCAGCGCATGCAGCAGCCCGCGCTGGCCGAACTGCCCGCGCGCAGCGCCCGCGCCAAGGCCTCCGGCGGCAGCATTTCGGGCCTGTTCGCCCCGAGCCTTCGGGCCTCGACGCTGTGCCTGTGGGCCGCCTTCTTTTTGCTGATGTTCAGCTTCTACTTCGCACTGAGCTGGACGCCGAAGCTGCTGGTGTCGGCCGGCCTGTCCGCCAAGGAAGGCGTGACGGGCGGCGTGCTGCTCAACGTCGGCGGCATCGTCGGCGGCAGCGTGTTCGGCCTTCTGGCGGCGCGCGTGGCGCTGCGTCCGCTCACGGCCGTGTCGCTGGTCCTGACGGCGGTCGCGGTTGCCGCCTTCGGGCTCTACACCCACGAGCTGGGCATGGCCTTCATGGTCGCCGGTGCCATCGGCGCTTTCATCTTCGCGTCGATGGCCGGGCTCTATGCCTTCGCGCCGGTGGTCTACCCGGCGTCGGTGCGCACCACCGGCCTCGGCTGGGCGATCGGCATCGGGCGGCTCGGTGCGGTGCTGGGTCCGCTGGTCGCCGGCATGCTGCTCGACAGCGGCTGGCCGGCACCGCACCTGTACTTCGTCTACGCCGTGCCGCTGCTGGCCGCAGCCGCCTCCGTGATGGCGCTGGGCCAGCAGGTCGGCAACGGCCCCGGCACACGCATCGCCGCCGCCGCGCATTGAAAGCGCCCTCTTCCATCTTCCGATTCCCCTACGTCTAGGAATTCCACATGTTCCCGAAAAACGCCTGGTATGTCGCCTGCTCGAGCGACGAAGTCACCGACAAGCCGCTCGGCCGCACGGTCTGCAACGAACGCCTCGTCTTCTATCGCGATGCCGAAGGCAAGGTCGCCGCGCTGGAGGACTTCTGCCCGCACCGCGGCGCCCCGCTGTCGCTCGGCCGCGTGGTCGACGGCAAGCTCGTCTGCGGCTATCACGGCCTGGAGATGGGCTGCGACGGCAAGACTGTCGCCATGCCCGGCCAGCGCGTGCGTGGCTTTCCGGCCATCCGCACCTTCCCGCTGATCGAACGCTACGGCTTCATCTGGATCTGGCCCGGTGAAGCCGCGCAGGCCGACCCCGCCAAGCTGCACCACCTCGAATGGGCCGAGAGCGACGAGTGGGCGTACGGCGGCGGGCTGTACCACATCAACTGCGACTACCGCCTGATGGTCGACAACCTGATGGACCTGACGCACGAGACCTACGTGCACGCCAGCAGCATCGGCCAGAAGGAGATCGACGAGACGCCGAGCGCCACCCGCGTGGAGGGCGACGAGGTGATCACCAGCCGCACGATGGAAAACATCATGGCGCCGCCGTTCTGGCGCATGGCATTGCGTGGCAACGGCCTGGCCGACGACGTGCCGGTCGACCGCTGGCAGGTCTGCCGCTTCACGCCGCCGAGCCACGTGATGATCGAAGTCGGTGTGGCTCATGCCGGCAAGGGCGGCTACGACGCGGACCCGGCCCACAAGGCCTCGAGCATCGTGGTCGACTTCATCACGCCCGAGACGGACACGTCGATCTGGTATTTCTGGGGCATGGCACGCAACTTCCGCCCGGAGGACAAGGCACTCACGGACAGCATCCGCGAAGGCCAGGGCCAGATCTTCAGCGAGGACCTGGAAATGCTCGAGCGGCAGCAGCGCAACCTGCTGGCCCACCCGACGCGCAACCTGCTCAAGCTCAACATCGATGCCGGCGGCGTGCAGTCGCGCCGGGTGATCGAGCGCATCCTCGCGCAGGAGCAGCAGGCCGACGCCGCCGCGCCCGCGCCCGCAACCGCCTGACGCCCGCACCGGCAAGCCCACGATGACAGACACCTCCGAACTCAGCGTGCGGGTCGCGCGCAAGACCGCCGAAGCCCTCGACATCAGCAGCTACGAGCTGGTGCGTACCGACGGCGGGCCGCTGCCGGCCTTCTCCGCCGGTTCGCACATCGACGTGCACCTGCCTTCGGGCCAGACGCGCCAGTATTCGCTGTGCAACGACGCGAGCGAGAGCCACCGCTACCTGATCGGCGTGCTGCGCGACCCGGCCTCGCGCGGCGGCTCGCGCGCGATGCATGACGAGGTGAAGGAAGGCGACGTGCTGCGCATCAGTACGCCGAAGAACCACTTCGAACTCGCACACGAGGCGACGCGCAGCATCCTGCTGGCCGGCGGCATCGGCGTGACGCCGATCCTCTGCATGGCCGAGCGCCTTGCGGCCATCGGCAACCCCTTCGAGATGCACTATTGCACCCGTTCGCCCGAGCGCACCGCCTTCCGGCAGCGCATCGCGGACGCCGCGTTCGCCCCGCAGGTGCAGTTCCACTTCGATGACGGCGCGGCCGAGCAGAAACTGTCGATCGAACGTGTGCTCGGCGAGGTCCGCCCCGGCACGCATCTGTATGTCTGCGGCCCCAAGGGGTTCATGGATTGGGTGCTCGGTGGCGCCCGCGCTGCCGGCTGGCCCGAGGCGCAGCTGCACTACGAGTTCTTCGCTGCCGATGTGTCGCCTTCGGCCGACGACAGCAGCTTCGACGTCAAGCTCGCGAGTTCCGGCCGCGTGATCCGCATTCCGGCGGACCGCACCGTCGTACAGGCGCTGTGCGATGCCGGCGTGGACGTGCAGGTGTCCTGCGAACAGGGCGTGTGCGGCACCTGCCTCACGCGCGTGCTGGAGGGCGAACCCGACCACAAGGACCTGTACCTCACGCCCGAAGAGCAGGCCGCCAACGACCAGTTCACGCCCTGCTGTTCACGCTCGCGCTCACCGATGCTGGTGCTCGACCTGTAGCGGATCGACGAGGGGAGACGTCGGGAGTTGATGGGACAATTGCGCCGTCTCTTCCCTCGCCTCCCGCCTGCATGTCGATCCATACGGCCGATCCCTCCTTCATCGATCTCCATGACCAGCCAGGTCACCTGATTCGCCGCGCGCATCAGATCTCGGTCTCGGTGTTTCTCGATGTCGTCGGACGCGAGGTGACGCCGGTGCAGTACGCGATCCTGATGCTGCTGGCCGAGAAGCCCGGTATCGATCAGCTCACGGTGGCGCGTGAGGTGGCCATCGACACCTCGTCGTGCGCCGAGATTGCCGCCCGGCTCGAGGCCAAGGGACTCATCCTGCGCACCGTGGCCGCGCGCGGCCAGCGCCGACTGCAGCTCACCGACGGTGGGCAGGCGCTGCTCGACAGCCTGACGATGCCGATCCGTACCCTGCAGGAGACTCTGCTCGAAGGCCTGACCGCGCAGGAAAGCGCCGATCTGCTGAATCTGCTGCGCAAGTTCGTGACCCACAACAACGAGCGCAGCCGTGCGCCGCTGCGGCGCCATGGAGCGGCGTCGGCGGTCACGGCGACTTCCGCAGCCTCTGCGGCAAAGCCGGAAGCGGAGAAGGCGCCTTAGCGCTTGGCTGCGTCGCAAGGCGCCTTGCCTTGCCTGGCTCGGTGTGCGCCGACCGGGGCGGGTTTTCCAACGCGCCGCTCTCCGATGTTGAACCAGCCACGAAGCGCCTCTGCCAATCCGTCCGTGCCCTTCCCTTCGCCGGCCCAGGCCACGCAGGCATCGGGACGGATCAGCATCGAAGGCCCCGTATCGACGGCAAGGCAGCGTACCTTCTGCGTGGCGGCGGCAACGAGTGCCGACGCCTGTCCGCCGGTGGAGGCATCGAGAAGCACGCCCATGCCATCCTGCATCGCGCCGTACAGCGACACGTCGCCGCCGGCCTTGCCCGGGTCGATCGGCCTGTCGCCCAGCAGCCGTCCGACGTCCTCCAGCGCCGGCCCGAAGTCGTAGCGCGTGGCGAGGCCACTCGTCATCTCGCCGATGTGCCGGTTGACGTCGTCGAAGTCCATGAGCTTGGCCATGAGGTCCCGCATCGCGCCCGCTTGCGGATCGGGCCGCATGATGGCGACCTGCGCCAGCGTGTTCGCCAGCACGGTCTCGGCCACGGGTCGCCGTTCGGCCGTGTAGGTGTCGAGCAGGCTCTCAGGCATGTCGCCGCGAATGACCGCGGCGAGCTTCCAGCCGAGGTTCGCAGCGTCCACGAGCCCGAGGCTCAGGCCCTGGCCGCCGAATGGCGAGTGGACATGCGCCGCGTCGCCTGCAAGCAGGACTCTGCCTCGGCGGTAGGTATCGGCCAGCCGCGTGTTGTCGGTCCATCGACTGCCGCTTTCGAGCGCTTTCACGCGGACATCCGCGCCACTGATGCGGCGCAGCACGGACTCGACTTCGTCGCGTGTGACCAGCGCCTTCCGGTCCTTGGGCGGACCGGTGAAATCCAGCATGAACAACCGTCCGGGGAAAGGCCCATGGGAAAACACGCCGCCCGAGGTGCGCCGCCAACCGCCGGGCAACAGGCGTTCGGGGTGGTCGATTTCGGCAACGGCCTGGTAGAACGTCGACGTCGGTTCCGTGCCAGGAAACTCGAAGCCCGCCATCTTGCGGATGACGCTGCGCCCGCCGTCGCAGCCGACCAGGTAGGAACAGCGGACTCGGCTTTCGCCCACGCCTTCGGCTGAAGTCCACGCCACATCGACGCCGTCCGCATGCTGCGCGAACCCATCGACATCACACCCGCGGCGCACCTCGATCCCCAGAGCGCGTGCGCGATCGGCCAGCATGGCTTCGACGGCTTGCTGATCGACCGGGCGGGCATGCCGCTCCGGTTCTCTCTGCGCGTCCTTTCGGATCAGCGGCAGCCCGGCGAAATGGCCGCTGAACCTGGAACCCCGTCCGCGCACGTCCGGTCCGTGCCGCGCGACGAAAGGCGCCATCGCCGCGAAGCTGCGCGCTTCGGCCTCGGCAATGGCGGCGGCCATTCCGCGGCGCTGCAGCGATTCGCATGCCAGCGGACCGATCCCGAACGCCTTCATCGCCATGCTCGGCGCAGGCAGGCGTTCCAACACCAGAACGCGCGTACCGCCCAGGGTCAACTCGATGGCGGTCAGCAGGCCGACCGGGCCGGCTCCTGCAACCACCACATCGAACCGTTCTTTCATAGACTCGATTCCAATTTGTACTAAGTACATAAAATGTACTCGGTACAATGAAATCATGTCAATGCCATCCGATCTCCGATCCCGCAAGCGCCTCGTCACGCGACAAGGCATCTCCAATGCGGCCACGCGCCTCTTCACCGAGCGTGGCTTCGATCAGGTGACGGTGGACGACATCGCGGCCGCCGCCGACGTCGGGCGGATGACCGTGTTCAATCACTTTCCCCGCAAGGAAGACATGTTCTTCGACCGAGAGGAAGAGGGCCTCGAGGTCCTGCGCGAGGCCTTGCGGCAGCGCGATCCCCGGGTCTCGCCGATCGAGACATTGGGCCTGCTCGCGCATCGGCTGACCGCGGAACAGAGCCCTTACGTCCGCTTCACCGCCGAGAGCCAAGCCTTCATGGAGACGATCGAGGCCAGCGAAAGCCTCAAGGCTCGGGCCAGGGCGATACGCGATGAGATCGCGCAGGTCGTCGCGGCGGCCCTGTCCGAATGCGTCGGTCGAGAGGCGATCGATCCCGCTGCGCATCTGGCGGCCGATCTGTTGCTGGCGACGTGGGCCGTGGCGCTCATCCAGGCGCATCGGCGCTTTCGGCAGACGCAGGATGCGGAGCGATCGAAAGCCGTTTTCCTCGCCATCGTCGACAAGGGCACCCAGGGCCTGAAGGCTGCCATGGCTGGCACGCCTTACGTCTGAGCCCTCGTTCCGCGCGCGCCCCTTTCGGACATCGCCGTATGAGCCGAGGCGGTAGCCGGCAGGTATGGCGCCTGCCCGACAGACACTCACTGTGCCTCGTCGTAGGCGCCGGGGATGGGCCACTTCGACAGCAGGGCCCGCATCGGGGCGCATGTCCGCACGCTGTCGATCACCACGACCATCGTTCGTCCGGCAGCCTTCATGGATCGTTCCGTTCCTGGCTGGCCGGGAGTTGCCGCGACGCGTTCGGGCGCGCACTGGGGACGGGCGGCGCCTGGGGCTATGGCCACGCATGAGGCTACCTATAATTTCCCCGCTCGTCGCTCTGCCCGATTCAGCCGCCGCCACATCGCAGCTCTTGCCCGACGCGCTTGGTCCTTTCCATGGCCGAGGCAAATACTGTGGTTGCGCATTACTACTCCGAACTCGTCAATTTCTTCACCCGCTCGCTCAACGATCGCGATGCGGCGTCCGACCTCGTGCAGGAAGCCTATGCGCGCGTGCTGGCACTGCACGTCCGCGGCACGGAACTGGTCGACCCCCGCGCATTGCTCTATCGCACGGGCAAGAATCTCGCGGTGAGCGGTTTCCGCCATCGCGAAGCCGAAGCCCGCATGCTGCAGACGCTGGCGCTCGTGCGCGACGGTTCGTCTGCCTCGGTCGAACAGCACGTCGATGCTCGCCTGCGGCTCGAACGGCTTCTGGCACGTCTCGGGGCGATGCCGCGCAAGCGGCGTGAGGCCTTCATCCTCGTGCGCATCTATGGCCACAGCTATGCCGAGGCCGCGGCCCACATGGGCGTGAGCGTGGATGCGATCGATCGCCACGTCGTGCGCGCGGTGATGGACTGCGCCCGCTTCAGGGACTGAACGGCCATGCCATCGAATCCGGACACGGCTTCCGCCGCGCCCTCGCAGAAGATGGTGGCCGTCGCGCTGTCGCTCATCGGGCGGGAGCAGCACGGCGAGCCGGACGACGCAGCCGCCGCGCGCGAAGAGTTCGCACGCTGGCGGCAGACCGACCGGCGCCACGAAAGCGCCGCGCGCACCGCACTCGACTACTGGAGCGCGACAGCGGCCGAAGCGCTCAAGGGCAGTG
>CAIQMJ010000261.1 GCA_903872875.1 uncultured Variovorax sp. | reverse complement strand
GATCTCGATGTCCTTGTCGGTCTCGTTGGCGAACCAGCGCAGATCGATGGTGGCGACCTGCCTGCCGGCCGCGTCCAGGACCGGTGCCGGACCGACGATGGAGACTTTCTGCTCGTCGATCTGCGACAGGATGCCCATGCGGTCGGCGGTCCCGAGGGCGCGTCCGCGGACATCGATGGGCGCACCGCCGAGGCGCAGGCCATTTGCGCGCTCGACGACGGTGACGTGGTGTCCATGACGCGCGAACCAGTAGGCCGCGGAAAGTCCGGCCATGCTGGCCCCGGAGATAAGTACCTTCATCAGTTGTTCCTTCGGCCGGATGGCCAGATCACTTCGATTGCCCGCGTTGCAATGCTCAGGCAGGGAGTCTTGGGTCTGCGTTCTCGGCCGGCATCCAATGCAGCACGCGATGCCTCACGAGTGTCAGGACCTTGGTCAATGCGATGCCGATCAGGGACAGGATCACCAGCACCGCGAAGCTTCCGCCGGTGTCCATCTGGGCATCCGACTGCAGGATGAGCACGCCCAGTCCTGCCTGTGCACCGACGAACTCGCCCACGATGGCCCCGACGACCGAGAACGCGGCTGCCATGTCGAGTCCCGCGAAGATGTAGGGCAACGCGCTCGGCAGCTTGGCCTTGCGGAAGATCTGCCACTGCGTCGCCGACATCGAGCGGAGCAGGTCCACGCGATCGACGTCGACGGCCTTGAAGCCGGCCACGCTCGTGACGAGCACCGGAAAGAAAGTGAGCATGCAGACGACGGCCACCTTCGAACCAATGCCGTAGCCCAGCCACATGATGACGATCGGCACGATGGCCACCTTCGGAATACTCTGGAAGGACCAGGCGATCAATCTGCATTGGGCGCGCTATCCGGAGAGCAAGCCGAAATCGAAGACCGAGGAAGAAGGCCGCGAAGAATTCAAGAAGATCCTGGCGCGGCGCAAGGACAACTGGGTACGCAAGGACGACGACCCCGAAAGGCGCCACGGCTACATTGCGCCGAGCGACGCCGAAGCCAATGTCGCGCTTGCCAGCGAAGTCACCAAGGACCCGGAACTCGCGGCCAAGCTGGGTGACATCGGCAAGTGGTACAGCAACGAGTTGATCGACGAGGTCAATGCGTTCGACAAGGCCGCGATCATCAAGCAGGCGCGCGAGTTCAAGGCCTGAGCTTGCCGTCCCTGGAGGCAAGTTGCGCGCGGAGTGTCGCGACTTCCGCTTCCAGCGCGCCCAGTCTTTCACGCAGCGGCCGGACCCCCGCGGTGACTTCTTCTTCCGTGAAGCGGGGCGTGATGTGCTGCGGGCAGTTCCAGTCGAAGGCTTCCAGCCGCACACGCAGGATGCGTTCGAGCTTCGCCTTGTAGCCCGGCACGGTGACGAGTTCCGCAAGTGCCGCATCGGACTCCAATGCAACGGCTTCGACGCGCGCATAGATCTTCAGTCGGGCGCGACTCGCATAGTCCATCAGGAACAGGCAGGCGCGATCATTGGCGGCCAGATTGCCGGTGCTGATGTATTGGCGATTGCCGCGGTAGTCCGCAAACGCCAGCGTCCGGTCGTCGATCACCTTGAGAAAGCCGCGCGGCCCGCCACGATGCTGGACATAGGGCCAGCCCGTTTCCGACACCGTGGCCATGTAGAAGCTGTCACGGTCCGCGATGAAGGCGGCCTCGTTCTCGCCGAAGCTGTCGAAGTCGCGATGCCCCTTGAAGTCGCGCCACAAGTGGTCGGCGCCCATCGCCGCCTGCGCCGCCTGCACGCTGGGCGTCGATGCAATGTCCATGAAGCCGTAGGCCATCTCACACCTCCGATCGAGTCGAATGACTCGCTTGCAGCAAATGATGGACCTTTGCAACGGAATAGATAATCCGGCAGATTCGGTAATCTCTCTACCGAAATATGGAAGGATGCTCCATGGACCGTTTCGAAGCCATGTCCATGCTGGTGTCGGTGACCGAGACGGGCAGTCTTTCCGCCGCGTCGCGCGCACTGCAGGTCCCGCTGGCCACGCTGAGCCGGAAGATCTCGGACCTGGAGGCGCTCCTGGGCACGCGCCTGCTGACCCGCACGACGCGCAAGCTCACGTTGACCGATGTCGGCGTCGCCTATGTCGCTTCGGCCCGCCGCATCCTCGAACAGGTCGAGGAGGCGGAGCGCACGGCGGCTGGCGAATTCACCATGCCGAGAGGCGAACTGGTCGTGACTGCGCCCATCATGTTCGGCCGCCTGCATGTGCTGCCGGTCGTGGCCGGGTTCCTGGCGGCATTCCCCGAAATCAACATTCGGCTCGCATTGGGGGATCGCAATGTGAATCTCGTCGACGACCATGTCGACATGGCCGTGCGGATCGGCAAGCTGCCCGACAGTTCTATGGTCGCGACCTCCATCGGCACGATGCGGCTGGTGACGTGTGCGAGCCCGGCGCTCCTGGCCGCCCGGGGCGAGCCGCTCGAACCTGCGGCATTGGGCCGCTTTCCTTGCGTGGCAGTCGGCACACCCTTGCCGTCACCATCTTGGCGCTTCAGGGATCCCCGTTCGGGAGCGGCAATCGACATCCCCCTCCAGCCGCGGCTGACCGTGACGACGACGGAGGCCGCGGTCGATGCGGCGAGCCTTTCGGTCGGAGTGACGCGCCTCCTGCATTACCAGGTCGTCGATCCGGTCGACCGAGGGCAGCTCCGGATCATCCTGGCGGCATACGAGCCCGAAGCCGCGCCGGTCCACCTGCTGCACGTGTCGCGAGGCCAGATGCCGCTGAAGATGCGGCGCTTTCTCGATTTCGCCGCACCTCGATTGCGGCAGGCGATCGGGGCGGGCCTTCAGCCGTCGGCGTAATGCTTACCGCAGGACCGACCCGGCCGGTCCGAACCAGGCCGTGGCTGCGCGCTCGACGGCACCGGCGGCCGGCATCTCATCAGATGCCCATGCGACGAAGCCGTCCGGGCGCACCAGCACGGCGGTCAGCCCGAGTTCGTTCTGCGCGCGGAGCGCGACATACCTGATTCGATCGGCCCAGGGCGCGATGCTGCGCTGCAAGGACGCCGGATCGCCGAAGTCGACCAGCACGCCCGCGCCGTGCCGCAGATGGCAGGCGAGCCTGCTGCCGTCGTCGAACGCGAAGTCCGGAACGCTGCGGCCGACCAGTGGATGTCCGCCGCCCAGGTCGTATTGCAGCGAGACGCCCCACAGCCGTTCGGTGAAGTAGGTGGCGCCGTCCGGCGTGTCGACCAGGTCGCGGACGATGCGCTCGACCGCGCGCGCGTGCGGGTCGGGCCGCATGACCGCGACCTGCGCGCGCGTCCAGTCCAGAACCCATTGCCCGACCGGGTGCCGTTCCGCCTGGTAGGTGTCGAGCAGATCGGCAGGTGCCGTGCGCCGGATGACGGCTGCAAGCTTCCAGCCGAGGTTCATCGCGTCGCCAAGGCCCGTGTTCAAGCCTTGGCCTCCCAGCGCGGAGTGGATGTGCGCCGCATCGCCGGCCAGAAGCACACGGCCCTTGCGGTAGGTCGTTGCCAATCGGGCCCGATCGGTGAAGCTCGTGGCGAGGCGCACGGCCGACAGCGTGACGTCCGTGGCCGACACGCGCCGCAGCACCGTCTGCAGGTGTTCGACGGTGATCGCCTTCGCGCGATCGAAGGCACTCCCGTCGAAGTCCGCGATGGCGATCTGGCCCGGCTGGTTCATGTAGAAGCCCGACGGCGTCGCGTTGCGTCCCGGTCGCAGCGGGCTGGGCTCGGCCATGTCCACGAGCGCGTAATACGCGGTGAACTGGGGCTCCGTTCCTTCGAACGCGAAGCCGGCCAGCTTGCGCACCGTGCTGCGGCCGCCGTCGCAGCCGACCAGCCACCGTGCGCGGAACGCGGCGGTGCCCGCGCCGACCATGACTTCCTCCCCGCGGTCGTCGAGCCCGGTGACCGGCAGCCCGCGCCGGACGTCGACCCCGAGCGCGATGGCCCGTGCCGCCAGGACGGACTCCACCGAGCCCATGTCGGCCGCGAAGTTCGTGGACGCCGGGTTGGGCAGGCGGTACGTCCACCGGGACGGGTCGATCTTGGCCGCATCGATGCCGATGCCCGCGAAGTGGCCGGCCTGCGCCTTGCGCGGAGCGCCGGTGGCTGCCGCCGCCAGCACGTCGTCGAGCAGCCCGCGGCGATGAAGTGCCTCGCCCGTTGCCACGGACAGGCCACGGGTGCCGAGCGGCGGCGCCTTCAAGGGCGTGACGGGGCTGTCGGCCCGCTCGAGAACCAGCACGTCGAGCTTGGCGAGTGCGAGCTCGCAGGCCAGAAAAAGGCCGACGGGGCCGGCACCGGCAATGACGACGTCGTAAAGACGCGAAGAAGAATAGAGAGTCATGGATGGACAGGACGGAAGCGTCGACCGCGTGCGCGCGGGCGCGTTCAAGCCGGGCAAGACGTTCAGGTGCTTGCGGCTGCGCCTCGCAGGAGGTCGATGCTGGGAACGAGGAAGACGAACGTGAACCGACGCGGCAGTTCGACAGGACCGTGCAAGACGCCACGCGCTCGCCTTCGGCCTCGGCCGGAGAAGAACGCGGTCGGCGATGCGACGGGTTCGAAGAGAAGGGGTTCGCTTGGGCTGACGTCTAGGCCGCACCGTTGGGTGGGATTGGCCGGGAACGTCCCGGCACCGGAGTCGGGCGATTCTAGCGATGGCCTGCTATGCGCCGAAGACCAGCTCCTCCGCGGGAACTGCCGAGATGCGCGGCCCGAAGCTTGATATGTCCGCGAGCGTCGCGTTGTGATGCGTCCGGATGAGTCCGCCGGTCGCATGCGCCTTGTCGTGCGTCGTGTGGGCATCCGAGATCCGTCTTCAGGAACGAGTCGGCCGTCGTCTTCCGGACCGCAAGGTCGCCGGGGCGGACCGTGAGTGCGCCGTCGAGTTGCCAACCATCGGACCCAAACGCCAGCGCGCCGCCGTCCTCGTGCTGGATGAACACGACAGGCACCTGCGCATCGCGCGCCCGGGCGGCCAGCGAGTTGATGCGCGCGATGACCGCCGCCGATTCGAAGGGTGGCGGCTCGGAATCGAACAGGGCGCGCTGAACGTCGATGATGAGAAGGGCTTGTTTCATGGGTCCGATCCGGATGCGAGCGAAGGTCATGCACGAGCATGAACAACTGCCTGCGCTCAGCCCTGCGGCAAATGAAAGACGTGCAATTCATTCCACCGGCCAGACGAATTCTCGATCAGCGAGACGGAACCGCAGTGCGCGGTTACCGGGCCGTCCTTGTCGAGGGCTGCCTGCAGGGCCAGCGCGGCCTCGTCGGCTTCGGCATCGGTGCCATGGGCGACGGTGAGGTGGGGCACGATGCCCGCGTGCGCGCCGGCATAGGGCGGGTAGTCGGCAAAAGTCCCGGCCAGTGCCTGCGTCAATGCGATGAAGGGTGCCGCAGGTTCGGGCGCCAGGTAGGCCACGGCCGGAAAGCGCCCGACCGACGACAGGCGGAAGGAAAAGGCAGCCGTCCGATCCAGGGCCTGCTGCGCCCGCTGCAGCACGTCGGGCGTGATGTCGCGCGGGTCCATGAAGGGGATCAGCACCGTGATGTGCGCAGGGACGCCCAGGGCCGACGTGGCGTCGAAGCGCTCGCGCAGCGGTCCCGCCAGCGGCTCGGCGCTGGGGACCTTCACGATGAAGGCGGAAATGGCCATGGTTCTTCATCGTACGAGAAGTCCCCGTGCACTTCCACGTCCATGGCTCAGGAGTGGCAGACGAAGCCGTCCTTCAGCAGCGTGATCTCGAACTGCAGGTTGCCCGCGCGCGCGCCGCGGGCCTGGGCCAGCGTGCCGTCGGCGCGCCATTGCCGCAATGCGGCGGCGAGATAGTCGCGCGACACCGTGTCGCCCGCAGGCAGCCGGACCGCGGCATCGGAAGGGGGCCGCAGGTCGCTGGCCAGTGCCTTGTAGAAGCGCCATTCATCGTTCTTGAGCAGCCGCTCCAGCACCTCCGAGTCTTCGGCCAGCGCCGCGCATTCCCCCGCCATGAAGGCCGAGACGGCATGCACGGACGACGGGTAGCTGCGCGGTTCGGCGCCATAGCGCAGCGCCACCGCACCCGCGTAGCCCGAACCTTCGCCCACGCACACGGGCGCGCCGCGCAGTGACGGCACGTCCTGTACGCGGCCCTTGCGCAATGCCACCACCAGGCCGCTGCCGGTGTCGTAGCTCCCCGGCGCGGCGTCGATGCCCTTTGGCGCCTGCGCGGCCGGTACGCCGGCGATCAGCAGGTCGACACGGCCTTCGCGCAGTGCGCTGTCCTGATCGGCCGCACCGAGTCCGACGAGGTCGAGCTTGACGCCGAGCGAACGGGCGAGATCGCGTGCCAGCGCCGCATCGAAGCCGTCCGGCTCCGGTGGCGTGGGCGCTTCGGGCGGCGCCGGCCGGGGGTAGCTGCGCACGCCGACCACCAGCGTGCCGCGCGCGATGGCCTTGGCGAGCACCGGCCCCTTGGGCAGCTCGCTCAGGCGCGGGCCGGAGGAGGACGCCCAGGATGCACCCAGTCCCGCGAGCGCGATCGCCGCGGCAATCGACGCGCCCGCCAGTGCGAAGCGGCGCTTGCACGATGCGGCCCGCGACGGTGGAGCGGCGCTGTCACTCATCGAGGCTCAGCCCCCGCCGCCACCGCAGCAGCCGGCGCTCCAGCAATGCGAGCAGGTAGTTCAGCAGCAGCCCCAGCACCGCCAGCAGCAGGATGCCCGCATACATGGTCGGTATCTGGAAGGTCTCCTGCGAATTCAGCGTGAGGAAGCCGAGCCCCGAGTGCGCACCGATCATCTCGGCGGCCACCAGCGCCGTGATGCTGTAGGCGCCCGCGAGCCGCACGCCGGTGAAGATCGATGGCAGCGAGGCCGGCAGCACCACCTTGAAGAACACGAAGCGGTGCGACGCGCCCATCGACAGCGCGGAGTTCACCAGCAGCCGATCGACCTGCTTCACGCCGCTCACCGTGCTCAGTAGCACCGGCCAGAACGACGCCCAGAAGATGATGGCGATCTTCGACAACTCGCCGATGCCCAGGAACAGGATGAAGACCGGGAACAGCGCGAAGGCAGAGGTCTGTCGGAACAGCTGGAGCACCGGATCGACGATTGCTGCCAACCGGCGGAAGCCGCCCACCAGCAAGCCGAGCACCACGCCCGCGGCGCTCGCGAGCACCAGGCCCCACAGCGAGCGCTGGAGGCTCGCGGCGACGTGCTTCCAGAGCTGGCCGTTGTCCACCAGTTGCACGATGCTCGCGAGCACCGCCGACGGCGGGCTCAGGTAGGCGTCGCTCACGATACCCAGCCGGGGCAACGCCTCCCATAGCGCGAAGAACAGCACGATGCCGATGCCGCGCTCCGCAATGCGGCTCGCGCCACCGAGCCGCCGCGCAAGGCGGCGCAGACCCGAAGCAGGGCGGGGTGCCGGCGGCGAGTCCAGTACGGCGCTCATCGCACCACCTCCGCGCGACGCACCGCGGCCTGAGGCTGCGGCGCGCGAATGCCGAGTTGCACCTCGTCCTTCAGCACATCCCAGGCCCGCTGGCGCAGCGCCGCGAACTCGGGCGAATGCCGCAGCTCGGCCGAGCGGGGCCGCTCCAGCGGAATGTCGATGATGTCCTTGATGCGGCCGGGCCGCTGTGTCATCACAGCCACCCGGTCCGACAGGTACACGGCCTCTTCGAGGCTGTGCG
>CAIQMJ010000260.1 GCA_903872875.1 uncultured Variovorax sp. | reverse complement strand
GCGGCCCAGGGCATCACGGCCTGGCAGCCGGCATCGACCAGGCGCCGGCACAGCACCAGGTCCTCGGTGCAGTACGGCAGCACTCGGAAGCCCTCGCGGATCAATTGCGAGGCCGCGTCGACCAGATTCAGCGTGTCGGGCTGCAGCGTGTAGTCGTCGCCGATCAGTTCGAGCTTGATCCAGGGGGTGTCGAACAGCTCGCGCGCCATTTGTGCGATGGCGATTGCTTCCTGCACGCTGTGGCATCCGGCCGTGTTGGGCAACACGGGAATGCCGAGCTGACGCAGCAGCGTCCAGAAGCCGTTGTCGGCTGCGCCGTCCGCCGTTGGAGCGATCGCGGTCTGGCGTCGCAACGAAGCCGTCAACATCGCTGGCCGCGCGCGCAGCACCGCGGCCTCCAGCACGTCGGGCGACGGGTAGCGTGCGGTGCCGAGCAGCAGCCGGCTCGGGAAGCTCTGGCCGTACAGAACCAGCGGGTCGTCGTGTGTGTCGTCGTTCATCGGTATGTTCTTCATGGGTTCAGCCGCCCGTCACAGGGCGAATCACTTCGATTCGATCGTCCGGCTTCAGGACATGTGCGGCATGGATGGAGCGCGGCACGAAGGCACGGTTGACTGCGGCCGCATAAGGCGGCACCGCCGCCAGCGCGGCGATCGCATCGGCCAGCGTGGCACCCTCGGGCAGCGTGTGCGGCGTGTCGTTGATCAGGACGTTCATGGCGCGGACCGGCTCAGCAGTTCCAGGGTCCGGTCCAGCAGGGCCGGGGCGATCAGAAAGCCATGCCGATACAGGCCGTTGACCTGCAGCACGCGCGGCCGCAGATGGCGGACTTCCGGCAGGTTGTCGGGGAAAGCCGGGCGGCACTGCGTCGCGATCTCCAGGAGGCGTGCCTCCGCGAAGCCGCTGTGCACCGTGTAGGCGGCGCTCAGCAGTTCGAGCGTCGAGCGCACGCTGGCGGGCGACATGTCGTCCGACTCGATTTCCGTTGCGCCGATCACGAACACGCCGTCGGGCTTGGGCGCGATGTAGAGCGGATAGCGCGGATGCACGAGCCGTGTCGGCCGTGTCAGGCCGACCTCCGGCGCGTGCACGCGGATCACCTCGCCGCGCACGCCGCGCAATGCGGGCCACTGCGGCCGCGCACCGAGGCCTCGGCAATCGATCACGCGCTCCGATTCGGCGGGCGCGAAGTCCTCCGGTGCGCGCGGGCTGTGCCAGTGGATCTGCACGTCCGGCAAGGCTTGCAGCGTCGCCAGCAGTGCGGCGAGCAGCGCGCGGTTGTCGAGTTGGCCTTCGCCGGGCAGCCACAGGCCGTGCATGAAGCGCTGGCCGATGCCGGGCTCGAGCGCTTCGATGCCCGATGCGTCGAGCCGCTGAAGCGTGGGAAATTCGGGCAGCGCCTGCGCATTGCGATCGAGCGTGGCGGCGAAGCGCGCCGCTTCGGCTGCGTCCTGCCGGTGCCACAGAACCAGCGTGCCTTCGCGCTGGAAGAACACGGGTTGCGCCAACGTCGCCAGCAGTTCGGGCCAGCGCTGCAGGCCGTAGTGGCCCATGCGTGCGATCGACATCGGTGCGATCGCCGACTCGGCCAGCGGCGCGAGCATCGCTGCCGCCACGCGCGCCGCTGCGCCACCGGCATCAGGACCCTGCGCTTCGTACAGCGACACCGCGCAGCCGCGCTGGGCCAGCGCCACGGCCAGCAACCGGCCCATCAGGCCGGCACCGAGCACCGTCGCCTTGCCGAACGGAAGCGATGGTTGCGCGGTCATCGGCCTGTCCGATAATTTTGGCGATGACCAACGCTCCCTTGCGCTATGCGCGCGTGCTCTCGATCGCCGGCTCCGACAGTGGCGGCGGCGCCGGCATCCAGGCCGATCTCAAGACCTTTGCGGCGCTTGGTTGCTACGGCATGACGGCGATCACCGCGCTGACCGCGCAGAACACGCGCGGCGTGCGCGGCATCCATGCGGTGCCCGCGGATTTCCTGCGCGCGCAGATCGAGGCCGTGGTCGAGGACATCGGCGTCGATGCGGTCAAGCTCGGCATGCTGCATTCGCCCGAGGTGGTCGAGGTGGTGGCCTGGGCTATCGACCGCTACGGGCTGACCAACGTGGTGTTCGACCCGGTGATGGTCGCGACCAGCGGGGATCGCCTGATCCAGGGCGACACGGTGCAGCGCCTGGTAGGCGAGCTGTTTCCGCGCGTACGCGTGGTCACGCCGAACCTCGACGAGGCGGCCTTGCTGATCGGCCGCTCGATCGATGGCGTCGACGGGCTCGAACGTGCAGCCGGCGACCTGCTCGCGCTCGGCGCGCCGGCGGTGCTGCTCAAGGGAGGACATCTGCAAGGCGAGGAGGTCGTCGACGTGCTGGCCGAAACCGGCCGGCCGCCGCAGCGCTTCGGTTCGGCCCGCATCGCGAGCCGCAACCTGCATGGCACCGGCTGCACGCTGTCGTCGGCCATCGCCGCGTTCCTGGCGCTCGGCCGCACGCTGCCCGAGGCCGTCCAGCAGGCGCGCGGCTACCTGCTCGGCGCGATGCGCGCTGGCGCCGACGTGCAGGTCGGGACCGGCCATGGCCCGCTCAACCACGGCTTCGCACCCGTGGCGACGCACCGGTTGCCGATGAATATCTGAAGGCTGTGCCATCCATTTGCTCCAGTGCAAAGTGATTGGCAGGTCGCGGTTCGATGGCGGTGCATGCACGCGAGACGACGTGCCGCCACCCAACCTGCTTCCCTGCGCGAGGATTACCTCAATCAGGTTCAAAGGGACTCTCTCAGCCGACCGTCCTTAGACGGCCAGCACCCCTAGCGATGGCCCTGCGGTTGCAGGGCGGTGTGGATTCTAGGCGCGCTCGGAGCGCCTCGCGCGGCTAACCGATCTGCAGCAGCGCATGCAACCGCGTGCTCGTCGTCGTGTACTGCAGCGGTATGGCCTTGCCGGGGAACACGATCGCCGCCGCGGCCCAGGCGGCCAGCGTGGCCTCGTGGAAGCCGCAGACGATCAGCTTGCGCTTGCCCGGATAGGTGTTGATGTCGCCGACCGCGAACACGCCGCGTTCCGCAGTCTCGAACTTCTCGGTGTCGACCGGCACCTGCTTGCGTTCCATGGCCAGGCCCCAGTCGGCGATCGGGCCGAGCCGCGGCGAGATGCCGTGGAAGGCCAGCAGCGCGTCGACCGGCAGCGTGACGGTC
>CAIQMJ010000259.1 GCA_903872875.1 uncultured Variovorax sp. | reverse complement strand
TTCGCCGCGGTCCACCGCATCGGCCGGTGCGGCAGGCACCCAGCCTTCGGCCGCCTACGCCTCTCGCCCGGCGGCCGGCGACTGTACGGTCGGCTGCTGATAGGCCGGACCGACCGCACAGGCGGTGAGCGAACCCACCGTCGCCAGCGCCAGTGCCAGAACACGCAGCGAGGGCGCACAACTTCTCTTCATATCCATCTCCGTCACGTCGCGGCTCGCGCCAACGCCTGTTCGTTGGGCGCCTTGCGGCGCAGCTTGTCCATCAGCACGTAGACGACCGGCGTGGTCAGCAAGGTGAGCAACTGGCTCGCGATGAGCCCGCCCACGATGGCCACGCCGAGCGGCTGCCGCAGCTCGGCGCCCTGGCCGAAGCCGATGGCGAGCGGCAGTGCGCCGAGCGCGGCTGCCAGGGTCGTCATCAGGATCGGGCGGAAGCGCAGCAGGCAGGCCTCGCGCGCCGCCTCGGCCGCACTCAGGCCGCGCGCGCGCTGCGCCTCCAGCGCGAAGTCGATGATCAGGATCGCGTTTTTCTTCACGATGCCGATCAGCAGGAACACGCCGATCAGCGCAATGATGGAAAAGTCCATCCGGAACAGCAGCAGCGCGATCACCGCGCCCACGCCGGCCGACGGCAGCGTGGTCAGCACCGTGATCGGATGCACCAGGCTTTCGTACAGCACGCCCAGCACGATGTAGATCACCACGATGGCCGCGATGATCAGGAAGGTCTGCTGGCCCTGCGTCGACTGGAACCCGGCTGCCGTCCCGCTGAACGACCCGCGCACGTTGATCGGCATGGCGATGCTCGCAACGGCCTGGTCGAAGACGTCACGCGCATCGCTCAGCGACACGCCTTCGGGCAGACTGAACGAAATGGTGCTCGACAGCTCGCCGCCGTCATGCGAGATCGAACTCGGGATCGCGCGCTCGCTGATCTTCGAGACGGCGGACAGCGGCACCATCGGCGTCACGCTGGTGCTCAGCGGCGCGCCGGTCGAAGCGCCGCGCAGGCCGGGGTTGGCCGAGGTGGTCGTGACCGTCGCGCCGGTGGCCGTCGCGGTGGACCCCGGCAGGTACAGGTCCTTCAGCGCCACCGGACCCTGCATGTAGCGCGGCGACCATTCCATGATCACCGCGTACTGGTTGAGCTCGTCGTAGATCGTCGCCACCGACCGCTGACCGAAGGCGTTGTACAGCGAGCTGTCGATCGAGCTCGACGTGATGCCCATGCGCGAAGCCGTCTCGCGGTCGACCGTGACGAAGGTCTCGACGCCGTTGTCGGACTGGTCGCTGTCGATGTCGGTCAGCTGCGGTTCGTCGCGCAGGCGGTCGGCCAGCTTGGTGGTCCACAGCCGCAGATCCTTGATGTTGTCGGCCTTCAGCGTGTACTGGTAGGTCGAGTTGCTCGATCGGCCACCCATGCGCAAGTCCTGCACCTGGCCCAGGAACACGCGCAGCCCGGTGAGCCTGTCGAGTTGCGGGCGCAGGCGCGCGATCACCGCGGCACTGCTCACGTCGCGCTCGCCCACCGGCTTGAGGTTGACGAACATGAAGCCACCGCCGGCCCGGCTGCCGCCCGAGAAGCCGACCACGGTGTCGACGGCCGGATCGGCCCGTACGATGTCGACGGCCTGCTTGAGCTTCTGTCCGAGCGCATCGGACGAGATGCTCTGGTCGGCGCGCAGGCCGCCGTTGAGCTGGCCGTTGTCCTGCTGCGGAAAGTAGCCCTTGGGAATCTTCACGAACAGGTAGACGTTGAGTCCCACCACCGCGAGCAGCACCAGCATCACGATGGTCTTGCTGGCGAGCGCCCAGTCCAGGCTGCGCTCGTAGGTGCGCAGCACGGCGTCGTAGCCCCGCTCGGCCCAGCGCACCAGCCAGGACGGACGCCGCTTCGGCGCATCGGGGTCCGGCACGGGCTCGGCGCGCAACAGCCAGGCACACATCATCGGCGTGGTGGTGAGCGAGATCACCAGCGAGATCAGCACCGACGCCGACAGCGTGACCGCGAACTCGCGGAACAGCCGGCCGACCTGTCCGTCCATGAACAGCAGCGGGATGAACACCGCCACCAGCGACAGGCTGATCGACAGCACCGTGAAGCCGACCTCGCGGGCGCCGCGCAGCGCCGCCTCGACCCGGCCCATGCCGGCCTCGATGTGCCGCATGGTGTTCTCGAGCACCACGATCGCGTCGTCGACGACGAAGCCGGTAGCGACGGTCAACGCCATCAGGCTCAGGTTGTTCAGGCTGAAGCCCAGCAAATACATCACGCCGAAGGTGCCGAGCAGCGACACCACCGTCGCCACCGCGGGCACGATGGTCGCGCGCGCCTTGCGCAGGAACAGCCCGACCACCAGCACGACGAGCGCGATGGAGATCATCAGCGTGAACTCGATCTCCTTGAGCGATGCGCGGATGGAGTTGGTGCTGTCCGACGCCACCTGCACCTCGATGTCCGCCGGCAGCTGCGCCCGCAGTTCGGGCAGCAGCGCCCGCACGCCGTCGACGGTCTCGATGATGTTGGCGCTGGGGTCGCGCGTGATCAGCACGATGATCGCCGGCTGGCCGTTGAACAGCCCCTGCGTGCGCCGGTTCTCGACGCCGTCGACCACGTTGGCGACGTCAGACAGCCGGACCGCCGCGTTGTTGCGCCAGGCGACGATCAGCGACCTGTAGTCCGCCGCGCGCCGCCCGGGTGCCGGCGTGTAGATCTGCAGCCGCCGGCCCTCGCCTTCGATCGCGCCCTTCGGCCGGTTCGCGTTGCTGGCCTGGATGGCGGCGCGCACGTCCTCGGTGCTGATGCCGTACTGGTTGAGTGCGAACGGAAGCAGTTCGATGCGCACCGCCGGCAGCGAACCGCCGCCGATCTCGACGTCGCCGACGCCTTCGACCTGCGATATCCGCTGGCTCACGATGTTCGACACCGCGTCGTAGATCTGGCCCGGGGTCTTGGTCTTGGAAGTGAGCGCCAGGATGATGACCGGCGACGACGCCGGATTGGCCTTGCGGTAGGTCGGATTGCTCTTGAGCGAGGCCGGCAGGTCGGCGCGGGCCGCGTTGATGGCCGCCTGCACCTCGCGCGCCGCGCCATCGATGTTTCGGTTGAGGTCGAACTGCAGCGTGACGCGGGCCGAACCCGTCGAGCTGCTCGACGTCATCTCGTTGACGCCGGCGATGGTGCCGAGCCGCCGCTCCAGCGGCGTGGCCACGCTGCTCGCCATCGTGTCGGGACTGGCGCCGGCCATGCTCGCGCTCACCGAGATCGTCGGGTAATCGACCTTCGGCAGCGGCGACACCGGCAGCACGAAGAACGCCCCGATGCCGGCCAGCGCGATGCCGATGGTCAGCAGCACCGTCGCGATCGGGCGCTCGACGAAGGGGCGGGAGAGATTCACGCGGCCAGCTCCCGCTTGCGCCCGAACCGCTGCCCCAGCCGATCGAAGGCCAGGTAGATCACCGGCGTGGTGAACAGCGTCAGCACCTGGCTCAGGATCAGCCCGCCGAAGATCGCCAGGCCCAGCGGCCGGCGCAGCTCGGCGCCTTCACCGAAACCCAGCATCAGCGGCACGGCAGCGAACAGCGCGGCCAGCGTCGTCATCAGGATCGGGCGGAAGCGCAGCAGCGCGGCCTGGTGGATCGCCTCCAGCGGCGTCTTGCCCTGCGTGCGCTCGGCATCGATCGCGAAGTCGATCATCATGATCGCGTTCTTCTTCACGATGCCGATGAGCTGGATGATGCCGATGATGGCGATCATGCCCAAGTCGGTGTCCGCGAGCTGCAGGGCCAGCAGCGCGCCCACGCCGGCCGACGGCAGCGTGGAGAGGATCGTAATCGGGTGGATGTAGCTTTCGTAGAGCACGCCCAGGACGATGTACATCGTGACGACCGCCGCGATGATCAGGAACAGGGTGTTGGTGAGGGA
>CAIQMJ010000258.1 GCA_903872875.1 uncultured Variovorax sp. | reverse complement strand
TGTAGCCGAAGTTGCGCGAGATGTAGGCCGTGGTGAAGGTCGGGTCGAGGATCTTCACGTCGGCATGCGCGACCACCTTGAGGGTCTTGGTCTGCGCCAGCGCCGGCAGGCTGGCGACGCCTGCGGCGGCCGCCAGCGTCAGGGATGCAAGGGCGGAAAGCGTTCGTCGTTTCATCTTGGAATCTCCGAGGGCAGGAAGGAAGGAAAGCGGAAAGGTGTCGGTGCGTGCGCGGCTCAGGGTTCGGGGCTCAGGCGTCCAGCGGCCACTTGGGGCGGCGCACCTTGCGGTAGGGCAGCGTCTTCAGGTCGATCGTGACGGCGCCCGGTGCGCCTGCGTAGATCACGTGCTTCGCGACCTTGGAGAAGGACGCGTAGAAGTGTTGCGACGACTTGACCACGATGATCTTCCTGGCCGCCAGGTCGCAGCCCAGGCCGGTGAACACGTCGGTGCCCATCGCCTGGTTGCGCAGCGTGATCAGCACGATCTCGATGCCCTGCGTCTCGATCAGCGCGCAGTCGCCGAGCGCGGTCGGCGTGTTGGCCAGGCCGGTCATCACCATGTCGCGCACCAGCGCCTTCACCGTGCAGTCGAGGTCGAGCGGCTCGCCCGACAGCGGGCTGATCTTGCCGCCGACGCGCAGCATCAGCCGCGCACCCACGCCGGCATCGAAGGCGATGCGCACCGCCACCGGATCCCACATCGGACCGACCGCGGCGTTGCCGATGCCGCGCTCCAGCATGCGCCGCAGGATGAAGGTCGAGTCGCCGGCCGCGCCGCCGCCCGGGTTGTCCGCGCCGTCCGCCAGCACGACCGGGCCGCCGTCGAAAGCCAGCGCCTGGTCGAGCGAATCGTCGATCGACGGGTAGTTGACCGAGAGCGCCTCGCGCAGGCCGATCAGCTCGTCGGCCAGTTGGCGCGCGAGCGCATCGGCCTTGGCCTGGTCGCCGTCGGTGTAGACGATCACCTTGGTGCCCATCTCGGGCACATCGCCCCAGGCGAAGCCGTGCGACACCGAGATCGACAGCACGCCGTCCTTGCCTTCGAGCGACTGGATGCGGTCGACGAAGCCACGCGCCGGCTGGCGCGAGGTGTGCATGGTCACGATCATTCCGCAGTCGACCACCGCATGGACAGGCTTGATCTTCTTCGCCACCGTGGCCGCGCAGATGTCGACCACTTCGAGCCCGCGCTCCAGCACGTCGGTGTGCGGATATTCCTTGAAGGCGATCAGCACGTCGGTGTTGTCGACCATCGCGGGCGTCAGATGGTTGTGCGGGTCGAGCTCGCCGCCGATCACCACGTCGGGGCCGACGATGGCGCGCACGCGCTCGATCAGGTCGCCCTCGCAGTCGTCGTAGCCGTCGGCAACCATGGCGCCGTGCATGCCGAGCAGCACCATGTCGACCGGCAGTGCGGCGCGCAGGTCGGCCAGCAGCTCGTCGCGCAACGTCTCGTAGGCATGGCGCGTGGTCGTGCCGCTGGGCTGGGCGCCGGCCGTCATGCCCTCGATCAGCGTCCAGCCGGCCTCCTTGCCGCGGATGCGCGCTGCGCAGAGCGGGCCGGAGAACAGTGTGAGCTGTTCGGGGTGCTGGCCGGCGGGGAAGTAGCCGCGGTCCCTGAAGGACGCAAGGCCGGTCGGCATCGGGCCGAAGGTGTTGGTTTCGGTGGCGAGGGATCCGCTGAAGACACGCATGGTGGGACTGCTCTGTGGCTTGTTGGAGATGGGGGGTGGAAGGTTGGCGGGCGATGTCGAGGCGTGGCTGTGGCTGCCCGCACTCAGGCGCTCGCGACCGCCGTCGCCGAAGCGGCCTGCATGGACCGGGCCTTGACGCTGGCGAGTCGCGCCGGACTCAGCATGTCGGCGCTGAGACCGAAGCCTGCCACGCGCTCGGGCACCGGCAGGCCACGCGCCAGCGCGGCACAGGTCTCGCCCATGGCAGCCGAGGTCTGGATGCCGTAGCCGCCCTGGGCCGCGACCCAGAAGAAGCCGGGTGCGTCGGGATCGAAGCCGCCGACCAGGTCGCCGTCGG
>CAIQMJ010000257.1 GCA_903872875.1 uncultured Variovorax sp. | reverse complement strand
CGGCGTAGCTGCCTTCGCGTTTCTCGCCGGCCTGCTCGGCGGTGTGGCGCAGGAATTCTTCCTCGGCGCGCACGATCTGCTTCCAGTGGTCCTGCGACAGCCGCTCGCGCACGGCCGCAGCCGCCTGCCGCACGCTGCGCAGGTTGTAGCCCACGCTGCCGCCGTCGGCGTCGCCAAGTTCGGCGATCAGCGCGCGTTCGAAGACGCGCAGCGACTTGGTGCCGATCGGCACTTCAGGAGGGATCAGCGCATTGCGCTGCGCCAGCTGGTGCATCCAGGTCAGCAGCGCGCGCGAGGACTGCCCTTCGCCGCCGAGCACGTCGAGGATCAGGCGCGCCAGGCGCACCGCGTTCTCGGCACGCTCGGTGTAGCGGCCCAGCCAGAACATGTTCTCGGCCGCGCGGCTCGTGACCGGCGCGCGGTGGCGGGCCAGCGAGGCGGGCGTGGCGTGCGGCTGAAGCAGCGTGGTGCGGTCGACCTCTCCGTGCGTCTGCACCCAGACATCGGCACTGCTGCCGCCGCGCTGCATCGAGGCGATCTGTGCGTTGGCGCCGGCCAGCCGGGCCAGGCCGCCCGGCAGCACCCGCCAGGACTGCGCGCCGTTGCTTACCGCGAAGACCCGCAACAGCACCGCGCGTGGCGCAATGCGGCCGGTGCTGGCGCCACGGTCTTGCGACCAGGTGGGCATCTGCGACAGCGGCAGGTAGCTCTGCACCGTGTGCTCGTCGCCTTGCCGGACGATCCGGCCGGCCCATTCGTCGAGTTCGCGCCGCCCCATCTGGCTGCCGAGCACCGCCTCGAAGCTGGTGCGCGAGTCGTAGCCGGGATAGGTCGATTTGATGGCTGCGTCAGCCAGCTGGGGCAGGGCGGATTCGAGCGCGGCGCGCTCGCCGCACCACCAGGTCGGCAGCGCCGGCAGCTGCAGCTTCTCGCCGATCAGGCGACGCGCCAGCGCCGGCAGGAAGCCCAGCAGCGCCGGCGATTCGAGGAAAGCCGAACCCGGCATGTTGGCCACGAGCACGTTGCCGGCACGGATGGCTTGCAGCAAGCCGGGCACGCCCAGCGTGGAGTCGGGGCGCAGTTCGAGCGGATCGAGGAACTGGTCGTCGAGCCGCTTGATGAGGCCATGCACCGGGCGCAGGCCCTGCAGCGTCTTCAGATAGAGCCGCTGGTCGCGCACCGTGAGGTCGCTGCCTTCGACCAGCGTGATGCCGAGGTAGCGCGCCAGATACGCATGCTCGAAATAGGTTTCGTTGTACGGGCCGGGCGTCAGCAGCGCGATGTGCGGCGGCACGCCGGCCGGGCACATCTGCTGCAGTCCTTCCATCATGGCGCTGTAGGTGGCGGCGAGCCGCTGCACCTGCAGTGCCTCGAAGGCCTGCGGGAACTGGCGCGAGATGGCCAGGCGGTTCTCCAGCAGATAGCCGAGGCCGGACGGCGCCTGCGTTCGCTGAGAGACCACCCACCAGTTGCCGTCGGGGCCACGGGCGAGGTCGAAGGCGGCGATGTGCAGCCAGGTATCGCCCGGTGGCTTCACGCCATGCATGGCGCGCAGATAGCCCGGGTGGCCGCGCACCAGCGCTGCGGGCAATAGACCTTCGGCGAGCAGTTGCTGCGGGCCGTAGACGTCGGCCATCACGCGGTCGAGCACGCGCACGCGCTGCAGCACGCCGGCCTCGATCTGCGCCCAGCCTTCGGGCGAGATGATCAGCGGGAACAGGTCGAGCGACCACGGGCGCTGCGGGCCGTCGGCGTCGGCGTAGACGTTGTAGGTGACGCCGTTGTCGCGGATCTGGCGTTCGAGGTTGAGGGCGCGCCGTGGCAGGTCGGTGAAGCCTCCGCTGCCGATGTGCTCGAAGAAGCGGTTCCAGACAGGCGTCAGCGGCGGCTTGTCCTTGGCCGCGGGTTCGGCGGCGGCGGGGCTCGGTGGCGGTGTGGAGGCCGCGTCATACAACGTCGCGCCGGCTGCGGGCGCCGGTGGCCGGGGTGCGATCGCAGGTTGTGCGAAGCCGCGCAGTTCGTCGAAGTGCCCCGGCGTCGCGGCAGGGGCGAGCGCAGACGCGAGCGCCGCAGGCGTTTCCATCGCTTGCGCGCCAAAAAGAGATTCGTTCAGCGGTTCCACAGTGCAGGCATTTTCGCACTGCACACGTGGGTGCCGGTATCAAGCGCCACCGGGTCAGCGCCGGAGGTCGAGCGTGAACGGAAACTCGCGGCTGCCCGCCAGCTCGATCGTCGCCGGTGGCGTGCGCAACAGGCCGGGCGTATGGCCCATGCGCGTGAAGCGCGACATGCGCCGGCTTTCGGCCTCGTAGGCATTCACCGGGAAGGTGTCGTAGTTGCGGCCGCCCGGATGCGCCACGAAGTACTGGCAGCCCCCCAGCGATCGCTTCATCCAGGTGTCGACGATGTCGAAGGTCAGCGGCGCGTGGGCGTCGATGCTCGGATGCAGCGCCGACGGCGGGTTCCAGGCCTTGTAGCGCACGCCGGCCACGAATTCGCCAACGGTGCCCGTGGACTGCAGCGGCAGCACCTTGCCATTGACGGTGATCACGTAGCGGCTTTCGTTCAGGCCGGTCACGCGGACCTCGATGCGTTCGAGCGACGAGTCGACGTAGCGCACGGTGCCGCCGGCCGAGCCTTCCTCGCCCATCACGTGCCAGGGTTCGAGCGCGTTGCGCAGCGACAGCTCGACGCCCATCGCCTGGACCTGGCCCACCAGCGGGAAGCGGAATTCCAGATGCGGCGCGAACCAGTCGGCCTCGAAGGCGAAGCCGGCCAGGCGCATCTCGGTGATGACGTCGTCGAAGTCCATCTTCACGAAGGTCGGCAGCAGGAAGCGGTCGTGCAGTTCGGTGCCCCAGCGCGTGGCCGGCGCCTTGTACGGCTCGTCCCAGAAACGGGCGACCAGCGCCCGGATCAGCAGCTGCTGCGCGATGCTCATGCGCGCATGCGGCGGCATCTCG
>CAIQMJ010000256.1 GCA_903872875.1 uncultured Variovorax sp. | reverse complement strand
GCCGCCATCTCCAGCGCGCGGGTGGGCGCGAGCAATTCGACCTTGCAATAGCCCGCGTACTCCGCGAGAAAGCCGTGGAAGGTCGACTCCCAGTCGAACTCGGGCCAGACATGGTTGACGTAGGCGCGCAGGGCGCGGCCATGCTGCAGCTCTTCGGGCTCCCAGTGTTCGCGCAGCCAGCTGGCGACTTCGGCGTCGCCTTCGAAGAAGTCGATCAGGTTCTGGGTGTAGAGGTCGGAGCCACTCTCGATGAACGAGGCGCAGGCCGCCAGATAGAACAGGTTGTCGTCCGCCCTGGCCCGGTCGAGCGCGATGCGCGAAAAGTCGAGGTCACCGAGGTTCCACCGTGTTGCACCATCGCCTGTCATACCTGCTCCTCAAGGCTTCGGCTTCTGCCGATTGGGAAGGTTCGAGCCTCGTCGAGCCGCGAAGTTTCCATTTTCCCGAGCCGCTTCGCAAGGCGCTGTAGGCGGACGGTGACGCCGGGCCTCTGGGGCTTTCAGTCCGCTTTCGGCGCCTTCAGCGCCGGCACTCAGCTCGCCTTGCCGCTCAGGCGCGCCAGGTGAACCTGGTGCAGCGTGATCTTGCGCACCTCCGCCTGACTGGTCTCGATGTGGGCCCGCAGCAGCATGGCCGCCTGGTCGCCGCGGTTGCTGCGCACCGCCTTCAGTATCTTGGCATGCTCGTCATAGGTCGCATCGATGCGCGGCTGCTTGGTGAAGTCGAGCCGGCGAATGATGCGGATGCGGTCGGTCACGTCGCGGTGCACGCGTGCCATCTCGGCGTTGCCGGCGGCCGCGACCAGCGAGCAGTGGAAGGCCTCGTCCCACTGAGCGACCTGCACGGTGTCGCTGCTGCGCTGCGCCGCCGGCACCAGCCAGATGGCGGCCAGCTCATCGAGCAGCGCGCGATCGATGTGCCGGTCGGTTTCGCAGAGCCGGTGCACGGCGGTGGTCTCGAGCACCATGCGCAGGTCGTAGAACTGCTCGAACTGGTCGAAGTCGAAAGGCAGCACACGCCAGCCGCTGCGGAACAGCACTTCGACGAAGCCTTCCTGCTGCAGCCGGAACAGCGCCTGCCGCACCGGCGTGCGCGACACGCCGAGGCGTTCGCTGATCTCGTTTTCGGTGAAGCGGTCGCCAGGGACGAGCTTGAACTCGGCCACGTCGCGCTTGAGCTGGGCATAGACCTCGTCGGCGCGCGTGCGGAACACGGCCACGTCGGGCAAGTCGGGGGTGGTGGGAACGACGGCGGACACGGGGTGGATGTTAGTCCTTCAGCGCGGCCAATACGGCGGCGCTCGGCGCGGTCCAGCCGACGATGGCGCCCTGCGCGCGGATCATCTCCACGGCAGCGGCCTTGAAAGCGGGAAAGTAACTTTCCGTACAGTCCTCGAGCAGCAGGCAGTCGTAGCCGCGGTCGTTGGCTTCGCGCATGCTGGTCTGCACGCAGACCTCGGTGGTGACGCCGCCGAACAGCAGGTGGGTGATGCCGCGCTGCTGCAGCGTCTCATGCAGGCCGGTTGCGTAGAAAGCGCCCTTGCCGGGCTTGTCGATGACGATCTCGCCATCGACCGGCGCGAGCGCCTCGATGATCTGGTTGCCCGGCTCGCCGATGACGAGGATGCGGCCCATCGGCCCTTCGTCGCCGATGCGCAGCGTCGGATTGCCGCGGTTGCGCTTGGCGGGCGGGCAGTCCGACAGGTCGGGCCGGTGCGCCTCGCGCGTGTGCACCACCAGCCCGCCGGCCTGCCGCCAGGCTTCGAGCATGGTCTTGGTGGCGGGCACGATGGCTTCGAGCAGCGCCACGTCGTTGCCCAGCGTCTCCCCGAAGCCGCCGGGCTCGATGAAGTCGCGCTGCATGTCGATCAGGACGAGTGCTGTGCTGTCGATATCGAAGTCGTAGGGGAAGGGCGTGGCGTCAGTGCGCATGGGTCGCTTTCAGGTGAGGCTGGTGTGGTCACTGGTGCGGGTAGCGGTCAGGAGCACATGGTGCTTGTTGTGCTTGTTGTGCTTGTTTTGGTTTGCGTGTTGCGGTTGTGGGAGGGCGTCGGCGAGTGGACTGCACCGCATGCCGGGCGCGCTCCCCAACGTCCGGAAAAAGCCTCCCCGCCCATCGGCCGCGCTTCCCAACGACCAGAAGGCAACGCCATCACGCAGCCACCCGATGCCCGCCATGCGACTCGGCCTCATGCCCCCCGCCCATGTGCGCGCCCAGCACATGCCGTTCCGCCGCAGCAGCCGAGGTCTCGAACACGATGCGCCCTTCGCTCATCACCACGATGCGGTCGGCCAGCTCCAACAGCTCGTCGAGGTCCTCGCTGATCAGCAGCACCGCGCCGCCCTTTTCGCGCACCTGCACGATGCGCGAATGGATTTCCGCGACGGCAGCGAAGTCCAGGCCGAACACCGGGTTGGCCGCGATCAGCACGTTGATGTCGCCCGCCAGCTCGCGCGCCAGCACCGCGCGCTGCACGTTGCCGCCCGACAGGCTGCGAATCGGCGCACCCTCGCCCTGCGTCTTCACGCCGTACTCGGCGATCCACTCGCGCGCGCGGCTGCGCCACACCGGGAAGTTCAGGATGCCGCCGAGCGCCGCACTGGCCAGCGGCGGCTGGTCGAAGTCGCGCAGGGCCATGTTCTCGGCCACGCTCAGGTCGCCGACGCAGGCGTTGCGCAACGGCTCCTCCGGCAGGCTGCGTACCTTCAGGCGCCGGTTCTCGGCACGCCGCGCCGCATAGGGCTCGCCGCACACCGTCACCTTGCCGCCGAGCCGCGCTCGCTGGCCGACCAGTGCCTCCACCAGTTCGCGCTGGCCGTTGCCCGACACGCCGGCCACGCCCAGGATCTCGCCCGCGCGCACCGACAGGCTCAGGTCGTGCACGGCCAGCGTGCCGCGGTCGCCCTGCGCCATCAGGCCTTCGACCTGCAGCGCGATCGGCGCATCGGCCGCGACCGTACGGCCCGATGCATGCGGCGCGACAACCGGTGCGGTCTCGGCCTCCGGTGGCGCCGCAGCGTCGTCCTGCGCCGCCACGCCCATCATGGCCGCGGCCAGCAGCGCGGGCGTCGTGTCCGGCACCTTGCAGTGGTGCACCGCCTTGCCGCGACGCAGCACCGTCACGCTGTCGGCGTACGCCATCACCTCGCGAAACTTGTGCGTGATGATCAGCACCGTGCACATGCCGCTCCTCGCGAAGTCGCGCACATGGCCCAGTACCTCGTCGGCCTCCTGCGGCGTCAGCACCGAAGTCGGCTCGTCGAGGATCAGCAGCCGCGGCTTCAGGTACAGCTGCTTGAGCAGTTCGAGCTTCTGCTTCTCGCCCGCCGCCAGCGAGGACGGCGTCACGTCCAGGTCGAGGCTGAAAGGCGTGGTCGCAAGAAATTCCGTCAGCTCCGCGCGCTTGGTCTTCCAGTCGATCAGCGCGGGCGTCTTGCCGCCGGCCAGCAACAGGTTCTCCGCCACCGTCATGCCCGGTGCCAGCGTGAAGTGCTGGTAGACCATGCCGATGCCGAGCGCGCGCGACGATCGGGTTGGCGATGTCCTGTTCGCGCCCGTCGATCAGGATGCTGCCCTCCTCCGCGCGCTGGAAGCCGGCCACGCACTTCACCAGCGTGCTCTTGCCCGCGCCGTTCTCGCCGAGCAGCGCGTGCACCGTGCCGGGCTCGACCCGCATCGTCACGCTGTCCATCGCGGTGAAGGCGCCGAAGCGCTTGGTCAGCTGGTAGGTGTCGAGCGCGAGGGCACCGGTGGCGGGCGCGACGAAATCAAGCGGGGCGATCATGGCGTGGGTCTCCGTCCTGGGTCAGCTGGAATCATCACGAACCAGCCAGCGTGTCGAGCAGCGCGGCCGACGTGGCATGCGCACCGAACACGCCGCCCTGCATGGTGATCATCTTCAGCGCGGCGAGGTGGTTGCCGTGGTCGGTGGCCGCGGTGCAGTCGCTCAGCAGCAGGCATTCGAAGCCGCGGTCGTTGGCGTCGCGCATCGTGGTGTGGACGCACACGTCGGTCGTGATGCCGGCGAGGATCAGGTTCTCGATGCCGCGCGTGCGCAGGATCAATTCCAGGTCGGTCGCATAGAACGAGCCCTTGCCGGGCTTGTCGATCACCACCTCGCCGGGCAGCGGCGCGAGCGCGGGAATGATCTCCCAGCCCGGCTCGCCGCGGATGAGGATGCGGCCGCACGGACCATCGTCGCCGATGCCCACGCCGTTCGCGCCGATCTGGCGCGAGCGCCAGCGCTTGTTCGGCGGCAGGTCGGCCAGGTCGGGCCGGTGGCCTTCGCGCGTGTGGATGATGGGGAAGCCCAGTTCGCGCAGGCGCGCCATCGTCCGCTGGATCGGCTCGATCGGCGCCTGCACCAGCGACAGGTCGTAGCCCATCACGTCGACGTAGCCGCCCTTGCCGCAGAAGTCGGTCTGCATGTCGATGACGATGAGCGCGGTGTTGTCGGGGCGCAGGTCGCCGTTGTAGGGCCAGCCGTAGGGCTGGGCTGAGACGGTGGTCATTCGAAGGCCTCCTTGCCGATCGCCTTGCGGTGCGACGAATCGGGTTGTTCGGGAATGTCGGGCACCGTCGCAGGCACGACTGGCACCAGCGGATGCGACTCGGGCCCCTTGTAGGCACGCAGCGGCGCCGCGAAGCCGCACGACGTGCCATCGGTCACCTGCACGTCGTCGCTCCACGGGAGCCGGTAGCGGCCGGCCGCCATGTCCTGCATGTAGGTGTACGGAAAGTCCTGCGCACCGCCCTTCACCGCCACGTAGCCGCGGTGGTAGAGCTGGTAGATGTTGTTCTCCACGCCCCAGCCGGTGCGCGCCTCGCGCACCAGGTCGGGCCGCAGCTCGCAGGTGATGATCTCGTCGACGCGGCCGCCGCCTTCGACCATCACCGTGCCGTCGAAGCTGCAGAACATGCCCTCGCCCATCGAGTCGAAGGTGCCGTCGCTGCCGCACATGCAGACGCTCGCGGTGTAGGCCAGGTTGCAGAAGGCGTTGGCCTGGTTGGTGATCTTCCAGGCATGGCGGATGGGCGCGGTGTAGCCGGCGGTGCGGAGGATGATCTCCGCGCCCTTGTACGCGGCCTCGCGCGCCATCTCGGGCAGCATGCCGTCGTGGCATATGATCAGCGCGAGCCTGCTGCCGTTCGGCCCGTCGCACACCGGCACGCCGAGGTTGCCCGGCTCCCAGGGCTCGACCGGCACCCACGGATGCATCTTGCGGTAGTAGAGGCGGATCGCGCCCGTGTCGTCGATGACCAGCCCGCTGTTGTACGGGTTGCCGTCGGGGTTGGCTTCCATGATGGAGAAGCAGCCCCAGATGGTGTTGTCGATGCAGGCCTGCCGGAAGGCCGCGACCTCGGGGCCGTCGAGCGTGCACATGATGTCCGGCGAGGTGTCCATCGACAGGCCATGCAGCGAGTACTCCGGGAACACGACCAGGTCCATCGCGCCCTGGTTGCGCCGCGCCTTGCCGACCAGCTCGACGATGCGCTGCGTCTGCGCCGCGAGTTCGGCCGGCGTGCGCACCACCGGGAGCTGGCACTGCACCAGCCCGACGACGACGCCGTGCGCCGACTTGTTGAGACCGCCGAAGCCGCTCATTGGTTTGTGTCCTTGCAGTTCGTTTCGGTCGGTGCGTTGCGCTGGAAATTCGATAGGGTCGGGTGCCGAGGCCACGCTGTTTGGCGCGGGCGAATCAACCACCGCGCGTCCGGATCACGCCGATGGCGGGCTTCCCGCAGCGAAATCAAGGAGGAGCTCCGGCCATAGGCCGGGCGGGGGACATTCGCGGAGGGAAGTACGCCGTCGGCGTGGTCCCGCCCCTGGACCGCAGCTCGACCAGGCAGACGGTACGGCTCCAGGAAGAACGACTGCAGCCCTGCAACAGGAATGAACATGGTGCGGTCCTACCTCGTGGACGACAACTCGCCCGGGCTGCCGATCGCCACGCTGCCGGGCTTGCAGGTGATGACCAGGATCACCAGCGTCAGCACATAAGGCACCGTGTTGAATAGGTGGTAGCCCCAGCCGACGCCGATCGACTGCAGCGCCGGGCCGATCGCGCCCGCACCGCCGAACAGGAAGGCCGCGCCCACGCAGCGCAGCGGGCTCCAGCGCGCGAAGATCACCAGCGCCACCGCGATCAGGCCCTGGCCGCTGGAGATGCCCTCGTTCCAGCTGCCCGGATAGAACAGCGTGAGCGATGCGCCGCCGAGCCCGGCGATGAAGCCGCCCGCCGTGGTCGCCGCGATGCGCAGGCCCGACACCGAGTAGCCCAGCGCACGCGTCGCATTGGCCGAATCGCCCGCCATGCGCACCAGCAGCCCGGCACGGGTGCGCGCAAAGGCCCACCACAGCAGCACGGCCAGCGCGATGCCGATCGGCACCAGCGCGTTGACCTGCAGCGCCGAGCGCACCACCGGGCTGTCGCTCCAGTTGCCCAGCGGAATCGCCGGGATCTGCGGCGCCTGCGGCTGGATCAGCGGCTTGCCGAGATAGAACGCGAGCCCGGTGCCGAACAGCATCAGCGCGATACCGGTCGCGACGTCGTTGACACGGTCGAGCGAGCACAGCAGGCCGTGCAGCAGCGCGAGCGCCGCGCCGGCGACGGCGCCGATCAACACGCCCAGCCAGGCCGAGTCGGTCAGGTAGGCGCCGCCGAAGGCCGCCATGGCCGACAGCACCAGCACGCCCTCGAGCCCGAGGTTGATGCGGCCCGATTTCTCGGTGAGGCATTCGCCCAGGCTGACGAACAGGAAGGGCGCGCCCACGCGCAGTGCGCCGCCGACGATGCCGGCGATGAGCGCCACCCATTGATCGGCGGTCATACCGTGGTCTCCTTCGTCATGCTCGGCTGCACCGCGCGCGGCATGCGGTTCTTGAGCAGCGTCTTCCAGTCGATCATCCGCAGCCCTTCGCTCGCGAGGATCAGCACGAACGCGATGCCCTGCAGCACCAGCACCGACGCATCGGGCAGGCCGAG
>CAIQMJ010000255.1 GCA_903872875.1 uncultured Variovorax sp. | reverse complement strand
CAGGCATTCTCGTGCAACCCGAAAACAGGCAGCGAACGGGCTTACTGGCATCTGCGCCCCAACGAAAAAGGACGGCTTGCGCCGTCCTTGTGTGCCGGGAAGCCTTGGCTTTACAGCGAGTAGTACATGTCGAATTCGACCGGGTGCGTCGCCATGCGGAAACGCGTGACTTCCTGCATCTTGAGGTCGATGTAGGCATCGATGTACGAATCGGTGAACACGCCACCCTTGGTCAGGAATGCACGGTCCTTGTCGAGGTACTCGAGGGCCTGGTCGAGGCTGTGGCAGACGGTCGGGATCAGCGCGTCTTCTTCCGGCGGCAGATGGTAGAGGTCCTTCGTCGCGGCTTCGCCCGGATCGATCTTGTTCTCGACGCCGTCGAGGCCGGCCATCAGCAGCGCGGCAAAACCGAGGTACGGGTTCATCAGCGGATCGGGGAAGCGCGCTTCGACGCGGCGGCCCTTCGGGTTGGCCACGAACGGAATGCGGATCGAGGCCGAGCGGTTCTTGGCCGAGTAGGCCAGCTTCACCGGCGCTTCGAAGCCGGGCACCAGGCGCTTGTAGCTGTTGGTGCCGGGGTTCGTGATGGCGTTCAGCGCGCGAGCGTGCTTGATGATGCCGCCGATGTAGTGCAGCGCGAATTCCGACAGGCCCGCATAGCCGTCACCGGCGAACAGGTTCTTGCCGTCCTTCCAGACCGATTGGTGCACGTGCATGCCGGAACCGTTGTCGCCGACGATGGGCTTGGGCATGAAGGTCGCGGTCTTGCCGTAGGCGTGGGCCACGTTGTGGATCACGTACTTCTGCAGCTGGACCCAGTCGGCGCGCTGGATCAGCGTGCTGAACTTGGTACCGAGTTCCATCTGGCCGGCGTTCGCCACTTCGTGGTGGTGCACTTCGACCGGGATGCCCAGGGATTCGAGGACCAGGCACATTTCCGAGCGCATGTCCTGGAAGCTGTCGACCGGCGGGACCGGGAAGTAGCCGCCCTTGACTGCGGGACGGTGGCCGGTGTTGCCGTGTTCGTATTCCTTGTCCGTATTCCAGGAAGCTTCTTCGGAATCGATCTTCACGAAGCAGCCCGACATGTCGTTCTTCCAGCGAACGCCGTCGAACACGAAGAATTCGGGTTCCGGTCCGAAGAAGGCGGTGTCGCCGAGGCCCGAGGCCTTCATGTAGGCCTCAGCACGCTTGGCCAGCGAGCGGGGATCGCGCTCGTAGGGCTTGCCATCGGTCGGGTCGATCACGTCGCAGGTCAGGATCAGCGTCGTCTCTTCGAAGAACGGATCGATGTTGGCGGTGTTCGGGTCGGGCATGAGCTGCATGTCCGAGGCTTCGATGCCCTTCCAGCCGGCGATGGACGAGCCGTCGAACGCATGGCCCGAGGTGAACTTGTCTTCGTCGAAGGCCGAGACCGGCACGGTGACGTGCTGTTCCTTGCCACGGGTGTCGGTGAAGCGGAAGTCGACGAACTTGACCTCGTTTTCCTTGACGAGCTTCAGTACATCGGCGACGGTCTTTGCCATCAGTTTCTCCTGGTTGGATAGGTTGTTAGAAATACGGAAGGGTGGAATGCAGTTTCTGTGCCATTGCGGGCAGAGGTGGATGCCCGACGGCAGCGAACACTATCACCAAAACAAAGCGGAATTTCACCAGTTAGGTGCGTTCATTTTTATCGCACCAACTCGGGGCCAAGACGAACATCAAAGGTGCGCAGTCCCGCCAGCAAATCGACGTAGGCGGCATTCATCGCGTCGCGGGAGCCCTTCACGCCGAGTTCGATATGGCGGCCGTGCTGCGGATGGTCGACGCTCGGCAGGCTGAAGACCTTCACACCCGGGTGCGCCTTCTCGATAGCCTCCATCAGGGGAGTCAGTGTGGCTTCCATGCCCCCATAGACGATCACCGATTTCTCCGCTGCCGCGCCGAGCGCGAACAACTGCGCATAGCGCGCATCGAGCACCGATTCGATCATCGGCCAAGCCATCACAGGGAAGCCCGGCACGAAATGCACGTCGTCGATGCTGAACCCGGGGATCTTGTTGTACGGGTTGCGGATGATCTCGGCACCAACCGGGAACACGCCCATGTTGAGCCTGTGCACGTTGTCGGGCCGATGGGGCTCGTAGACGGTGCCCTGCTCCCGCGCGGTGTCCTGCATGCGTTCGCGGATCAACAGTTCCGCCTCAGGATGGAGCACGAGCGGCCGACCGAGTGCGGCGGCGGCGCACTGGCGCGTATGGTCGTCAGGAGTGGCGCCGATGCCACCGGTGGAAAACACGATGTCACCCGACGCGAAGGCCCGCGCCAATGCAGCCGTGATGCGTGCCGGCACGTCACCGACGTACTCGGCCCAGTCCAGCTGCAGGCCGCGCGCGGCAAGTAGTTCGATGACCTTGGGCATGTGCTTGTCGACACGCTTGCCGGACAGGATTTCGTCGCCGACGACGATGAGGCCAAAGGCTCGGGTCATGGAGTTTCCCATTGGGATGACGCCGCACGGTCCGGAGCGACCGCCTCGGCGAGGGGGGTTGAAACAGCTGGAACCAGGACCGCACGCTGGGCGCGCAGTTGCGCCAGCGCCTCCAGGCAATAGTGCGCGAACCAGAGTGCGGAGAAAGCGAAGACCAGTGTGTAGATCCAGATAGCGAGCGGCACGAGCACGAAGAACGCTGCAACGAACAGCAGCCCCGATGCCCAGATGATGCTGGGGGCGGCGCCGAGATAGCCGCACAGCACGCCGATGCACAGCAGCGGCAATCGATGCGCGCGCAGCACCGCCGCCCGCTCCTCGGCGCTGGCATGCTCGGCCAGCGCGTCGAAGCTCATCACACGATAGGTCAGCCAGCCCCAGATCAGCGGCGGCAGGATCAGCACCAGCGGCGGGATGAGCCAGAGCGGCATCGACACCACCAGGGCCAGCAGCGCCAGCACCGTGAGCCCGATCGACCGCGCAATGCT
>CAIQMJ010000254.1 GCA_903872875.1 uncultured Variovorax sp. | reverse complement strand
CGATGATCACCGGGCCATCGGCCGCCAACAGCACATTGAATTCCGAGAGGTCGCCGTGCACGACACCCGCGCACAGCATGCGCACCACCTCGACCAGCAGCGTCGCATGGTGGCGGCGCGCGTCCTCGGGCGTGAACACGACATCGTTGAGCCGCGGTGCGGCGTCGCCGTCGGCGTCGGTGACGAGCTCCATCAGCAGCACGCCGTCGCAGAAGTTGTGGGGCACCGGCACGCGCACGCCGGCCGCGGCCAGGCGGTAGAGCGCGTCGACCTCGGCGCTCTGCCAGGCGGCCTCGGTCGCCTCGCGGCCGAACTTCGTACCCTTGGCCATGGCGCGCTGCAGCCGCGTGTTCTTGACCTTGCGGTTCTCGGTGTAGTCGACGGCCTGGCGGAAGCTGCGGTTGGTGGCTTCCTTGTAGATCTTGGCGCAGCGCGTCTCGTCGCCACAGCGCACCACGTAGACCATGGCTTCCTTGCCGCTCATCAACTGCCGCACGACGGTGTCGATCAGGCCTTCGTCGATCAGGGACTGGAGTCGGGGAGGTGCTTTCATCGGGCCATTTTGCGCCCCGGGCAACCGGCAGGCGATTGCTTCGATTCGCCCTGGCCGACAACGCTTCGCGAGCGGTTGCCAGACCGGCAAGGCGCGGCGGAACATGCCTCTTTTCGAAAGGCCATTGCATGACATCCCCCGCCACGCGCGCCGACTCGCCCTTCGGCAACGTCAAGGAGTTCCTGAACGACGTCCGCTACGGCAAGGGAACCACGACCCCGCCTGGCGGCACGTCTTCGGCCGACACGACCACGGCCGGCACGCATCCGCACTTTTCCAATCTGCCGACCGCCACCGGCGGCGCTGCGGTCCCAGGTCAGTTCGCCGCCGAGCCCACGCGCCAATCCGCGCTGGCCTGTCGACTCGATCTTGCCGACCAGATGCGCAAGCTGTCGTCCCTGCTCAAGGAGTTCGTGTGGCGCAGCCCGCCGAACAACGCTGGCGCTCACTGGGAGCTCGCGGGCCCGATCGAGCAAGCATGGATGCACGTGCGCGACGTGATTCAGGACAACGCCAATCCGGCCAGGCTGACCGATGCGCAACGCGACGCGCTGACCATCCCTTCGCTCGCCAAATTGCCGGACATCGAGGCTTACGTGGCGAGACTGGACGACTTCGCATCCACCACCCGCAAGCTGAATCGGAAACCGGCCGACGAGCCGAAGCCGCTCGAAAGGCTCTCGCCAGCGTGGCGTCGTGCCGGGAGGGAGATTGCGCAGGCCAATCGGCTGCTCCAGTTGGTCTTGTCGGAAGGCCTGCATGGCCTGATGCTGGCCATTCACGCGATCCATCCGCTGGTGATGCAGCAGCAGGCGCAGTCCGGTGGCACCGGCGCGCTCTGGTCGGAGCCCGAGCTGGATGCGCGGCTGTCCAATCTTGCGGAGCGGCTGAATCACCTTGCCCTCACCATGAACGAGAACTCTGACGCGTTGGCTGCAATTCCGCGCGCCACTGAAAAACGGTTTGTCGACAGCATCCTGGCGTGCAGCTCTGCGGAGAACCTCACGGCCCCCATGCTGGCCGAACTCTTCGAGAGCATCGGCGCGATGCGTCACGCCGTGGAATCCGTTCTTGATTTTCCGCCGCCGCAAGCTGAAACCCCGGCTTTGCAGCCGCACGGATGGGAATGACGCGCCCGGACAACCGAGCCTGTCCGGAAGGCATCATCGCCGCGAGCCGATCCGATCCTTGAACAGCGCCAGGCCCGCCAGCAGCGCCGGCCCGGCGCCCAATGCGCAGGCCATCGGCCAGGCGACGGCGCCAAGTGCGGAGTCCGACGCAGCGCCCGCGAAGTAGCTCGTCATGTAGACCGCGTTGATGCACGCCCGCGCTTCGCGGCTGCAGCTTGTAGATCACGTTCTGATTGCTGATGTGCACGCCGGGCAGGCCGCTTTAGATCAGCAGCATGCCCAGCAGGAACCAACCCGGATGATCGACGCCGAGCCACAGAAAGAACCAGCCGGTGGCAAGCGCCATCCGCAGCAGCACGGGCGTGCGCAGGTCGGCGGTGCGGCGACGCCGGCGGGCGCGAGCGCCCGGGTGGCGGCCATGCTCAGCGCTCCCGCGGCATCGGCACCACTGCGGTGGCCTCGATCTCGAACAGCATGCCATCGAGCGCGAGCCGCGGCACAGGGATCAGCGTGCAGACGGGCTCGTCGCCGTCAGGCCATGCCGCGCGCAGCGCCTGGCTCAGCACGGCGAGCCGCGCCTCGCTGTGGTCGACCACGAGCACGACCAGCTTGACCACGTCGGTCAACCGCGCACCACCCGCCGCGACCGCCACCCGCAGGTTGCGCAGTGCCTGGCCGACCTGCACCTCGAAGCGCGGCGACAGCACGCCATCGACGTCTTCGCCGCCCTGCCCGGCCACGTAGATCAGCCGCGCCGGTGCCTGCGCGATCGCGACGTGCGAATAGCCGTTGGGCCGCGGGTCGTACAGGCGCGGCGGATTGATGAATAGATGCGGGGATACACCGGCCGCGCCGGAACGGGGAAAGAGGTTCATGCGCCGCAGTATTCGACCTCAACTAAACTTGAGGTCAAGTACTTTCGGAGATCGCATGCCGCGCCAACCAACCGCCGTGACGATGATCGAGGACACACCCGCCGTGCTCAGTGTCGGCGAGGTCGCGATGCGCAGCGGGCTCGCGGTATCGGCACTGCACTTCTACGAGTCCAAGGGACTGATCCAGTCGATGCGCAGCGAGGGCAACCAGCGTCGCTATCCGCGATCGGTGCTGCGCCGCGTCGCCGTCATCAAGGTCG
>CAIQMJ010000253.1 GCA_903872875.1 uncultured Variovorax sp. | reverse complement strand
TGGTGCCCAGAAGAGGACTCGAACCTCCACGATGTTACTCGCTAGTACCTGAAACTAGTGCGTCTACCAATTCCGCCATCTGGGCCCGCGTTCTGCAAGAAACCTGCAGAACGTTTTGAATTTCAGGAAGTCTTTGATTATAGCATTGAAAATGCTGCCTCCGAGGGAGGAGTCATTTTTCTCAGCAGAGCCCTGATCTGTCCGGCCTGCCCCGGTGGGAAGTCATGCTCGGGATAGACTCTGGCACCAACACCCCATGCAGTACGCAAGAATTCAGTCCAGTCAACAGCCTTTCGGCAATGCGGCCGCTGGCTTCACGGACTGTGCATCCGATCTGGTGGATACAGACGAAAAAAATCCCCGGCGATCAATGATCTGCCGGGGATTTTCTGTATTCGGTATGGTGCCCAGAAGAGGACTCGAACCTCCACGATGTTACTCGCTAGTACCTGAAACTAGTGCGTCTACCAATTCCGCCATCTGGGCCCACTTGTTGCAAGAAACTTGCAACGCGTTTTGAATTCAGGAACGAAGGAGATTGTATCAAAAATAATGCACAACCCAGCAGCCTGCCCGACGAGATCGAAGGAACGGTTCAGGGCCATCGAGATGGGCACGGTTTCGTGCAACGGGACAACGGCGAGGCGGACATCTATCTGCCGCCCAACGAGATGCGTGCGGTTCTTCACAAGGACCGTGTCAAGGCAAGGATAGTGCGGCAGGACCGGCGCGGCCGTCCGGAAGGCCGCGTCGTCGAGATCGTGGAACGCCCCGAGCAGCCCATCATCGGTCGCCTGCTCCATGAGGGCGGCATCTGGCTCGTGGCACCCGAAGACAAGCGCTACGGCCAGGACGTGTTGATTCCAAAAGGCGCGACGGGGCCCGCCAAGGTGGGACAGGTGGTCGTTGTCCAATTGACCGAGCCGCCGGCGCTTTTTGGTCAACCGGTCGGCCGCGTCAAGGAGGTGCTGGGCGAGATCGACGACCCCGGTATGGAGATCGAGATTGCCGTGCGCAAGTATGGAGTGCCGCACGAGTTTTCCGAAGCCTGTCTCGCCCAGGCCAAAGCGCTGCCCGACAAGGTCCGGCCCGCCGACAAGAAGGGGCGCGTCGATCTGACCGACGTGCCGCTGGTCACCATCGACGGCGAAGATGCGCGTGACTTCGACGATGCCGTGTATTGCGAACCCGCCAAGGTCGGTCGCGGCAAGGGGTGGCGACTGCTCGTGGCCATTGCCGACGTGAGCGCCTATGTGCAGACCGGTTCGGCCATTGATATCGATGCCTACGATCGCGCGACGAGCGTCTACTTCCCGCGCCGCGTGATTCCGATGCTGCCCGAAAAGCTGTCGAACGGTCTGTGCTCGCTGAATCCGGAGGTGGAGCGTCTGTGCATGGTCTGCGACATGCTGGTGGCAGCGGACGGCGAGGTTTATGCCTATCAGTTCTATCCGGCCGTGATGTTCAGCCATGCCCGCTTCACCTATACAGAAGTTGCGGCGATCCTGGGGAACACGCGCGGTCCCGAAGCGGCAAAGCGCAAGTCCCGTGTCAAGGATCTGCTGAACCTCGCGGACGTCTATCGCGCATTGCTCAAGCAGCGTGCGACCCGTGGTGCCGTGGACTTCGAGACGACCGAAACACAGATCATCTGTGACGACGCAGGCCGCATCGAGAAGATCGTTCCGCGCACGCGCAACGAAGCGCATCGGCTGATCGAGGAGGCGATGCTCGCTGCCAATGTCTGCAGTGCCGACTTTATCGCTCAAGGCAAGCATCCCGGCCTCTATCGTGTGCACGAAGGCCCGACGCCCGAGAAGAAGGAAATTCTGCGCGGGTACTTGAAGGCGATGGGCGTGGGCATGTCGATTTCCGATGACCCGAAGCCCGGCGAATTCCAGGCGATCGCGCAAGCGACCAAGGAGCGGCCCGACGCACAGCAGATTCACACGATGCTGCTTCGCTCGATGCAGCAGGCGATCTACACGCCGATCAACAGCGGACACTTCGGTCTGGCCTACGAGGCCTACACGCATTTCACCAGCCCGATTCGGCGCTATCCCGATCTGCTGGTACATCGTGTGATCAAGGCCATCCTCGGCAATTCAAAGTATCAATTGCCCGTGTTGCCGACGCCTGGCGAGGCGCATGCCAAGCTGGCCAAGCGGCTGGCTTCGCGGGTGAAGTCGCCAACGCAGAAGCCACAGAAGACAACCGTCGCGCCGAGCAAGGAAGTGCAAGCCTGGGAAGCAGCGGGATTGCACTGCAGTGCCAACGAGCGGCGCGCTGACGAAGCCAGCCGGGATGTCGAGGCATGGCTCAAGTGCAAGTACATGCGCGAACATCTCGGCGAGGAGTACGGCGGAGTCGTCTCGTCTGCGACCACCTTCGGCATCTTCGTCACGCTCGACGCGATGTACGTCGAAGGACTGGTCCACATCACAGAACTGGGCGGCGAGTACTTCAAGTTCGACGAGATGCGTCAGGAGCTTCGCGGCGAGCGCACTGGTATCCGTTATGCGATCGGTACCCGTGTGCGCGTGCAGGTCAGTCGCGTCGATCTGGATGGACGCAAGATCGACTTTCGCTTGGTACGCGAAGGTGAAGAACTCGCCAGCCGTGCCATGAAGGACAAGGGCGTCGCGTCCGCGACGGGCGTGCCCACCAAGTCAGCGGCCAAACGCAGCGCGCGCAGCAAGAATGTCGAGCCTGCGTCGACCGACCGCAGTCCGCAATCGGCAATGCAGGCGTTCAAGGCAGCCGTCAAGAAGGCGGCAAACAAAGTCAAGGGGCGCAAGCCGCGCCGTTGAGAAAGAGAAAAAGCATGACATCGAGTGTGCAGCGCACCGCCATCGTGACGGGCGCAGGAAGTGGCATCGGGCGCGCGGCGTCGCTGGCATTGCTGGCCGACGGATGGAATGTCGTGCTGGCTGGACGGCGGCTGGAGCCATTGGAGCAGGTAGCCGATGAGTCGAGCGCGGCGGCGCGTGCGTTCGCAGTGCCGACGGACGTCGCCAATGCCGAATCGGTCCATGCGCTTTTCTCGGCCGCGATCGAGCGCTTCGGTCGGGTCGATCTGCTGTTCAACAATGCCGGCGTCAGCAATCCTCCTGGGCCATTCGAAGATTGGAGCCCCGAGCAATGGAAGGGCGTCGTCGACATCAATCTGAACGGGATGTTCTATTGCATCCAACAGGCTTTCCGCACGATGAAGGCGCAGACGCCGCGGGGCGGCCGGATCATCAACAATGGTTCGATCTCCGCGACGACGCCGCGGCCGAACTCGGCTGCGTATACCGCCACCAAGCACGCGGTCGAAGGGCTGACCAAGACGGCATCGCTCGATGGCCGAAAGTACGACATCGCGGTGGGACAGATCGATGTGGGTAACGCAATCACGGAACTGGCTGCGCGCATGGCAAAGGGCGTGCCGCAGGCCAATGGAGACATCGCGGTCGAACCGATGATCGACGTGAAGATCGTGGGTCAGTCGGTGCTCTACATGGCGAATCTGCCGCTTGAGGCCAATGTGCTTTTCCATACGGTGATGGCCACCAAGATGCCCTTCGTCGGACGCGGCTGAGCGCGGGGCTTGTGTTGCGCAGCCGTGCGCGATCGGCAGTTCAGTCCTGAGCGGGCAGGGCAAATCGAGAGAGAGCGCTGGCTGTCAGTGGCTGCCTGGTGGGCCATGCGTCTGCCAGCGCGCCGTGCTGCCAAGCGGCTTCGCATGCCGCGTCGAAAGCAGAGAGTCCGCTGGCAAGCCTCGCACCGACCATGCCGGCAAGCACGTCGCCCGTTCCGGCCGTCGCCAGACGCCCGTTGCCCGTCGTGTTGACGCGTGACAGTTCGTTCGGCGATGCGATCACGCTGCCCGAGCCCTTGAGGACCACTGTGGCGGCAAATTTCTCAGCCAGAAGCCGCGCGGCATGCAGCCGGTCTGCCTGTACGTTCGCTGCATTCGTTTCGAGCAGCCGCGCGGCTTCGAGCGGATGCGGCGTCAGCACGGTGCGCCATCCACGAACGGCGCGGCGTCTCAACAGTGTCTGCAGGGTGGAATCTCGCGCGATCATGTTGAGAGCGTCGGCGTCGAGGATCAGTGCCGAAGCGGTCGAGAGCACACGCGGCAACTCGACACCGACGGCGTCGCCGCCCCCGCATCCACACACGACGGCCATTTTCCGCCAATCGAGTGTGGCAGGGCGACGAAACATCAGCTCGGGCTGGTTGGCGTCCAGCACCCCGGTGACCTGATTGAGCAGTGCGAGAAATACCCGACCTGCACCCCCGTGCAAGGCCGCGGAAGCGGCCAGCACCGCAGCGCCGACCATGCCTTCCGCGCCACCGATCACAGCAACATCGCCGAAGCTGCCCTTATGGCTGACATGTGGCCGGATGCGAGTCGGCCGCGGTCCGACCAGGCGTGCCACGGGCAGTTCGGCATGGCGAACACCAAGGTCGTCGAACCAAACTTCGCCTGCCGCGTCACGTCCGCTTGCAGTAAACAAGCCGGGCTTCAGCGTCAGAAGGCTCAGGCTGTGGCGGGGTCTGATCGCCGGGGAGCGCTCGGGCGCGGTCACCGCCCATGCGCCGGTGTCGGCGTTCAGGCCCGAGGGCAGATCGACGCTCAGTACCGGCGCCGATCCTTCTTGCGCGCGCAGCAGCCAATTCGCCATGAGGCCTTCGGGCGCGCGGCTCGAGCCAATGCCAAGCATCGCATCGATCACCAGGTCGAACGTCGGCGGTGGGGCGTCAGCGAAGATCACGCCAACGCGCTGCGCCCGTTGCAGCGACTGCCGTGCGTCCGGTGGGAGGTGTTCAACATCACCCGCCCAAGTCACGATCGCATTGAAGCCACGCTGCCGCAGCTGCATCGCCGCATCGAAACCATCGCCGCCGTTGTTGCCGGGGCCGCAGGCGATCCAGATCGCGCGTGCATGCGGCGCGAGCGCCATGGCAAGCCGCGCAACGGCCAAGCCAGCGCGCTGCATCAGCGTGTGGGGCGGTAGCCTGGCTGCGGCAGCAATCTCGATGCGTCGGGTGGCCGCGATGTCGAACAATGGGGCGTCGGAGCCGGTGCTGATGCGTTCCATACGTGATTGTGTGCCCGGATCAGGCCCGAGGTTCGGCTAGAGCAGGCGTTCGATTCCCAGTCCCTCGAGGTCGACACCCGCTTCGCGGCCCGCGACCAGATCTGCAAGCACGCGGGCGCTACCGCAGGACAGCGCCCAGCCGCTCGAACCGTGGCCGAGGTTCAGCCAGACGCCGGGAATACCGCTTGGGCCGATGATCGGCGGGCCATCGGGCAACATCGGCCGTGCGCCCTTCCACTGTTGAACCCCGGCCTGCAACGTGACGGCGCCTGGGAACCAGTCGTGCAAGACCTTGTAGAGCGTCTGCAACGCCGCAGGATTCATCGTGCCCGGTACGCCGCCGATCTCCGCGCTTCCTGCGACACGCACGCGCTGGCCCATCCGGGAAATCGCCACTTTGTAGCGCTCGTCCATGACCGCACTGCGCGGCGCGTTGAGCGACTCCCGAACATTGGCGCTGATGGAATGGCCATAGACCGGGACGATCGGCAATCGCAGGCCTAGTGGGGACAGGAGTTTTGCCGATGCCACGCCAGCGCAGACGACGACGGCGTCGAAGCTGTGCGATTCAGAACCGCCGGCCAGCGACAACGAACGTGGCGCCGCACGGCTCAAGGGAGCGAGGTCGCAGTTGAAGTAGAAGCGTGCGCCCAGTGCTTCGGCCTCGCGTCGTAGCAGCAGGGCGAATTGTCTGCAGTTGCCGACTTCGTCCTCCGGCAGGTGGATGGCGCCGGCGAGCTCGGTGTCGCTGCTCAGCGCAGGTTCGATTCTTCTCG
>CAIQMJ010000252.1 GCA_903872875.1 uncultured Variovorax sp. | reverse complement strand
CCGACGAAGCCGACCACCGCCAGCAGCCACATGTGCCAGATCAGTGCGAAGCCGCAGACGGTGCTCAGGCCCGCCAGGATGATGCCGGCGCCGGTGTTCTTCGGCATGTGGATCGGGATGAAGCCTTCGAGCGGACGGACGTAGCCGCGCTGCTTCATGTCGTACCAGGCGTCGCCGTCATGCACCACGGGCGTGAATGCGAAGTTGTAGGCCGGCGGCGGCGACGAGGTCGACCATTCGAGCGTGCGTGCGTCCCACGGGTCGCCCGTGTGGTCGCGCAGCGACTCGCGGCGACGGAAGCTCACGAACAGCTGGATCAGGAAGCTGGCGATGCCCAGGGCGATCAGCACCGCACCGAAGGCGGCGATCTGGAACCAGATCTGCAGTGAGCCGTCCTCGAAGTGGTTCACGCGGCGCGTCACGCCCATCAGGCCGAGCACGTAGAGCGGCGCGAAGGCGAACCAGAAGCCGACCAGCCAGAACCAGAACGAGCACTTGCCCCAGAACGCGTCGAGCTTGAAGCCGAAGGCCTTCGGGAACCAGAAGTTGATGCCGGCGAACAGGCCGAACAGCACACCGCCGATGATCACGTTGTGGAAGTGGGCGATCAGGAACAGGCTGTTGTGCAGCACGAAGTCGGCCGGCGGCACCGCCAGCAGCACGCCCGTCATGCCGCCGATCACGAAGGTGAACATGAAGCCCATCGTCCAGAGCATCGGCACTTCGAAGCGGATGCGGCCGCGGTACATCGTGAACAGCCAGTTGAAGATCTTCGCCCCGGTCGGGATCGAGATGAGCATCGTCGTGATGCCGACGACGCTGTTGACGCTCGCACCCGAACCCATCGTGAAGAAGTGGTGCAGCCACACGAGGTACGAGAGGATCGTGATCACGACCGTGGCGTAGACCATCGACGCGTAGCCGAAGAGCTTCTTGCCGCTGAAGGTCGACACCACTTCGGAGAACACGCCGAACAGCGGCAGGATCAGGATGTACACCTCGGGGTGGCCCCAGATCCAGATCAGGTTCACGTACATCATCGGGTTGCCACCGAAGTCGTTCGTGAAGAAGTTGGTACCGACGTAGCGGTCGAGCGACAACAGGGCCAGCACGGCGGTCAGCACCGGGAAGGCGGCCACGATCAGCACGTTGGTGCACAGCGAGGTCCAGGTGAAGACGGGCATCTTCATCATGGTCATGCCGGGCGCGCGCATCTTGATGATGGTCACCAGCAGGTTGATGCCCGACAGCAATGTCCCGACCCCCGCGATCTGCAGCGACCAGATGTAGTAGTCGACCCCCACGTCCGGACTCTGCAGGATGCCCGACAGCGGCGGATAGGCGAGCCAGCCGGTCTTCGCGAACTCGCCGACGAACAGCGAGGCCATGACCAGCACGGCGCCGCTGACGGTCATCCAGAAGCTGAAGTTGTTCAGGAAGGGGAAGGCCACGTCGCGCGCGCCGATCTGCAGCGGCACGACGAAGTTCATCAGGCCGGTGACCAGCGGCATCGCCACGAAGAAGATCATGATCACGCCGTGCGCGGTGAAGACCTGGTCGTAGTGGTGCGGCGGGAGGTAGCCGGTGTTGTCGCCGAACGCGATCGCCTGCTGCAGCCGCATCATGAGCGCGTCGGCGAAGCCGCGCAGCAACATGATGATGCCCAGGATCACGTACATGATGCCGATCTTCTTGTGGTCGATGCTGGTGAACCACTCGCGCCACAGGTAGCCCCAGACGCGGAAATAGGTCAGGGCGCCGAGCAGCGCGAGACCCCCGATGAGCACCGCGACGAAGGTCGCGAGCAGGATCGGTTCATGGTATGGGATCGCCTCCCAGGAGAGGCGGCCGAAGATGAGCTTCGTAAGGTCGAGGTGATCGAACATCATGGGTCCGGGTAGCAAAAATGGGCCTGCGCCGATGACGACGCCGTGGCAGCGGGTGCGTGGCTGGATATCGCGGGAGCGACTCTTACATCGCCCGTTCGATGGGCTGGTCCAGCGCTTCGGGCGGGTCGTTGACGCTGCACATCGCGCCCACGTAGTTGCGTTGGGGCCGGCCGTCCGCACCGATGCGTTCGCGCGTTGCCTTGTCGAGCGTGGCGATGTTGTGCGCCCCGGGCAGGCCCAGGCCGCCCGTGGAATCGATCGCCATCATGTCCTTCATGCACATCTTGTTGCTCTCGACGCAGCGATTCAGGATCGCGTCGTAGAGGCCGGCGGACACACTGGCGTAGCGGCGCACCGGCTCGCGTTCGCTGGGCTTCTCGAGCTTCAGGTAGCCGTCGCGGTTGAGCGGGCTGCCCTGTGTCTTGGCAGCCGCGACCCACTTGTCGAAGTCGCCGTCGCTCAGGCCATGGAACTTGAAGCGCATGCCCGAGAAGCCGGCGCCGCTGTAGTTGGCCGAGAAGCCCTCGAACTCGCCCGGCTTGTTGATCACCGCGTGCAGCTTGGTTTCCATGCCGGGCATCGCGTAGATCTGGCCAGCGAGCGCCGGGATGAAGAAGGAGTTCATGACCGTCGAGGCCGTGATCTTGAAGGTGATCGGCCTGTCGACCGGCGCGGCCAGCTCGTTCACGGTCGCAATGCCTTGTTCCGGGTAGAGGAACAGCCACTTCCAGTCGAGTGCCACCACTTCGACCACCAGCGGCTTGGCGTCGGCGGGCATCTCGCGCTCTGCATCGAGGCGGTCGAGCGTGCGGTACGGGTCGAGCGTGTGGGTGCTGATCCAGGTCAGCGCGCCCAGCGCGATGATGATCAGCAGCGGGGCGGCCCAGATCACCAGTTCGAGCTGCGTCGAATGGTCCCAGTCGGGTGCATAGTCCGGGTTGTTGGCGGCCTTGCGGTAGCGCCAGGCGAACACGAAGGTCAGCACGATCACCGGGACGATGATCAGCAGCATCAGCACGGTGGAGATGAGGATCAGATCGCGCTGCTGCATCGCGATGTCGCCGGAGGGATTCATGACGGCACCGCTGCAGCCCGCGAGCAGCGCGGCAGCGGGAATCATAAGCAGACCGCGGAGTGACTTGAGGGAGGGCATGCCAGGATGGAAAGCGTAGACGGAAACGTGCAGAATTTACGTTCACTTGCCGCGAAAGGCGATTGGACGTTTTGTCCTACAGCAAGGTCTCGACACGGATGAGACGCTTGCGTGGTACCAAATGAAGAGCGACACGATAGTCACGGGAGAAACCGATGTCCAGCACAACGTTCAGCGAGTCTTACGCCGAACCCTCCACAACCCAGATGGAACGCGACGTCCGCCTGACCACCGCCGACCATTCCGGCGTCGCACCCAGTGAGATCGCCGTCGGCGTGATCATCGGCCGGGCTTCCGAGTATTTCGACTTCTTCGTCTATGGCATCGCCTCTGTGCTGGTGTTCCCGGCGGTGTTCTTCCCGTTCACCAACCGGCTCGAAGGCACGCTCTGGGCCTTCCTCATCTTTTCCTTCGCATTCATTGCCCGGCCGATCGGCACCATTTCCTTCATGGCGATCCAGAACCGCTGGGGCCGCGGCGCCAAGCTGACGATCTCGCTGTTCCTGCTGGGCTTTTCGACCGCCGGCATCGCCTTCCTGCCCGGCTACGCGAACCTTGGCTTCGCCTCGATCGTTTTCCTGTCGGTGCTGCGCTTCATGCAAGGCATCGCTCTCGGCGGGTCGTGGGACGGCCTGCCGTCGCTGCTGGCGCTGAACGCGCCGGCGAAGCGCCGCGGCTGGTACGCGATGATCCCGCAGCTCGGCGCGCCCATCGGCTTCATCATCGCCGCTGGTCTGTTCCTGTTCCTGCATTCCAGTCTGTCGGTGGCCGATTTCCTCGACTGGGGCTGGCGCTACACCTTCTATGTGGCTTTCGCGATCAACGTCGTGGCGCTGTTCGCCCGGCTCCGGCTGGTCGTGACCAACGAGTACGAGGCGATGCTCAAGGAGCGCGAGCTCGAACCCACGCCGGTGGGCGAACTGATCAAGGCGCGCGGCAGCAACCTGTTCATCGGTGCCTTCGCGGCGCTGGCCAGCTACGCGCTCTTCCATCTCGTGACGGTGTTCCCGCTGTCGTGGATCGCACTGAACGCTTCGCAGGAAGTGAATGCCGTGCTGACCATCCAGATCATCGGCGCCTTCATCGCGATCTTCGCCACGATGGCTTCGGGCAGGCTGGCCGACCGCATCGGCCGGCGCAACACGCTGGGTGGGTTGGCGGTGCTGATCGCGATCTTCAGCGGGATCATGCCCTTCCTGTCGAACGGGGGCCCGATCATCCAGGACGCCTTCATCCTCGTCGGCTTCGCGCTGCTGGGCCTGTCGTACGGCCAGGCGGCCGGTGCGGTCACGTCGAACTTCGCTGCGCACTATCGCTACACGGGCGCCGCACTGACCTCCGACCTCGCATGGCTGCTGGGCGCGGCCTTCGCGCCGCTTGTGGCGCTCAGCCTGTCGGCGCACTTCGGCGTCGGCTATGTGAGCCTGTACCTGCTTTCCGGCGCGGTCTGCACGCTGGTGGCGCTGAAGGTCAACCGGACGCTCGAGATGCGCGGTTGATCCGGCGCACACGTTCCGGGCGATAGGAAAAAGGCGCCGCAAGGCGCCTTTTTCACGTCCCGATGCGCTCTGCCAGCGCGATCAGCGACCGGTCGCTGCCCGCCGGGCCGAGAAGCGAGATCCCGAGCGGTGCGCCGTCGCGGCGCGCCAGCGGCATCGACAGCTGCGGAAACCCCGACAGTCCCGCGATGCACAGCAGCCGGATCGACAGGTTGCGGTACTCCTCCAGGCTGGCATCGACCGCATCGCGGCGCGGTGCGATGTCGGGCATCGTCGGCATCATCAGCACGCCGTCGTGGCCGAGGAGGTCCGTGAGCCGCTTGCGGAAATCATCTCGAAAGACGCGCGCCGCATGGACCTGTGCGTCCGTCACGTTGCGCGACCAGGCGAAGCGCTCGGCCACACCGGGCCCGAGCGGCGGCGCGTAGCGCTCGATCAGCGGCCCGTCGGTGAGCCAGGCCTCGCGGCCCTGGACGTAGCGGAAATTCCAGTACATCGCGTCCCAGTCGTCCAGCGCGAGCGGCCCGACCGGCGCCGCCCGGCCGAGCACCGACTGCACGTGTTCGGCGGCGCCCGCCAGTGACTGTGCGACCGGCTCGGCCAGCATCGCCCAGACATCGGTCGGCCACAGCAGCCGCGGCACGGCCGGCAGCGGTGCCGGATCGGCGCCGAGCAGCACGTCGCCCACGCGCGCGAAGGTGCCGACGTCGCGCGCGAACCAGCCGCAGGTGTCCAGGCTCGGCGCGAGGTCGAGCACGCCCTCGAGACTGATCCGGCCGTGCGTCGGGCGCAGGCCGTACAGATGGCAATGGTTGGCCGGCGCCCGCACCGAGCCGCCGGTGTCGCTGCCGAGCGCGAAGTCGCACAGCCCCGATGAGACGGCGGAAGCGGACCCCGACGACGAGCCGCCCGTGATCCGCTCGGGCGCCGCGCCGTTGATGGGCGCGCCGAAGTGCGCGTTGTTGCCGTTCATCGAGAAGGCCAACTCGTCGGTCACGGTCTTTCCGACGAAGCGGGCGCCTGCATCCAGCAGGGTCTGCACGACCGGCGCGTGACGGGTCTTGATGCCGGACATGGCCAGCACGATCGGGCTGCCGCCGCCGGTCGGGTAGCCGCTCACGTCGAACAGGTCCTTCGCGGCGAAGCTCAGATCGGCCAAGGGTCCGGTCGCGGCGCGCGGAACCGGCACGTCGGGGTAGGGGACGAAAGCGTGGGCGGGGTCGTGCAGTGGCATGGAAGTTTCAAGGATGCGGAACGGTGGCGGCGTATGTCGGCGTGAACTCGTCCGCGGGCCGGCGGTGCAACAGGTCCGGCGATACGTCGGTGCGGATGCAGCGCGCATGGTGGCCCGGCGACACCTCGACGGCAAGCGGCTGGCTGGCGCGGCAGGCGTCGAGCGCCAGCGGGCAGCGCGCGGCGAAGGCGCATCCGGGCGGCAGTTTCGACAGGTCGGGTGGCGCACCGCCGATGGTCTCGAGCCGGCTGCCGCGCGTCATGGCGCCGTGCGCGCGGCTCTTGAGCAGCGCGATGGTGTACGGATGGCGCGGCGACAGGATCAGGTCGCGCGCCGTGCCCTCCTCGACGATACGCCCGGCGTACATCACCGCGATCCGGTCGGCCACCTCGACTGCGGCGCCGATGTCATGCGTCACGAAGATCACCGACAGCCCGAGGTCGCGCTGCAGTTCGCGCAGCAGCAGCAGGATCTGGATCTGCACGGTGGCGTCGAGCGCGGTGGTCGGCTCGTCGGCCAGCAGCACCTTCGGGTTGCAGGCGAGCGCGAGCGCGATCATCGCGCGCTGCCGCATGCCGCCGGACATCTCGTGCGGATAGGCGGCCAGGCGCCGCTCCGGGCTCGGGATGCGCACTTTTTCGAAGAGCGCCAGCGCGCGGGCGCGCGCCTCGCTCCGGCTCAGGCCGTCGTGCCGGCGCACCGCTTCGATGATCTGTGCGCCGACGGTGTAGACGGGGTCGAGCGCGAGCAGCGGCTCCTGGAAGATCATCGCGACCTCCTTGCCGCGCAGGTCGGCCAGCGCGCGCTGCGACAGGCCGAGCACGTCGCGCCCGTTTACTACGAGCTTGCCGGTGATGCGCGAGCTGCGTTCGGGATGCAGCCGCATCACGGTGCGCAGCGTGACGCTCTTGCCGGAGCCGGACTCGCCGATCAGCGCCACCACCTCGCCCTGGCGCAGCCGCAGGTCGACGCCGTTGACGGCCTCGATGCGCTTGCCGGGCGCGATGAATTCGACGCGCAGGTCCTGCAGCTCGACGGCGAGCGGCAGGCTTGCTTCGATGGGGTTGTGATCAGCCATGGACCGCCTCCGGCGCGACGTCGGCCGCCATGTCGGGAAAATCCGGCGTCGGCACATAGCCCGATTCCGGCTGCCAGCGCAGGCAGGCCACGCCATGGCCTGCGGCGGTCTCGGCGAAGGCCGGCATCTGCTGGCTGCACACCGGCTGGGCGAACGCGCAGCGCGTGTGGAAGCGGCAGCCGGGCGGCGGATCGATCGGGTTCGGTGGATCGCCCGACAGCGGCGCCTCGGTCGTGCGCTGCATCGGGTCGCCGCTGGGCATCGAGCGCAACAGCGCGCGTGTGTACGGATGGCGCGGCGCGTCGAACACCTGCGCGGCGGTGCCGACCTCGACCACCTGGCCGAGGTACATCACGAGCACGCGGTCCGACATGTAGCGCACCACGTGCAGGTCGTGGCTGATGAAGAGATAGGTCAGGCCGAAGTCGCGCTTGAGGTCTTCCAGCAGGTTCAGCACCTGCGCCTCGACCGACTTGTCGAGCGCCGACACTGCCTCGTCCAGGATCACCAGCCGCGGTGCCAGCGCGAGCGCGCGCGCGATGTTCACGCGCTGGCGCTGGCCACCCGACAGCTCGTGCGGATAGCGGCCGGCGAAGCGCGCGGGCTCGAGCCCGACGCGCGCCAGCAGGTCGTGCGCGCGGTTCAGCGCCTCGCGCGCCGACACGCCGTGCACCGTCGGCCCGAAAGCGACCGAGTCCTCGATCGTCATGCGCGGGTTCAGCGACGAATAGCTGTCCTGGAACACCATCTGCGTCTGCCGGCGGAACTCGCGCAGCGGCAGTTCGCGCGAGCCGACCACCGCACCGTCGAACACCAGCTCACCGCTGTCCTGCGCGATCAGCTGCATCAGCAGCCGCGCGGTGGTCGACTTGCCGCAGCCGGATTCGCCGACCACGCCCAGCGTTTCGCCCTTGCGGATGTCGAAGCTCACGCCGTCGACCGCGCGCACGGCGGGCCTGGGGCCACGGCCGAAGGCCAGCGGCGCGCGCTTCAGCGGAAAGTGCTTCTGCAGCTTCTCCACGCGCAGCAGCGGCTGGCGCGGACCGCCGACATCGCGCGGGTCGGTCGCGGTGGCGAGCGTGAGGTCGGGCGTCGTTGCGGGGCCGTTCATTGCTTCACCTCCATCGCGCTGCGCAGGCCGTCGGCCAGCATGTTGAAGGACACCGAGGTCACGAAGATCAGCACGCCCGGCAGCGCGGCGATCAGCGGCTGGCTGTAGATCGCCGTGCGCAGCGTGTTGAGCATCAGCCCCCATTCGGGCTGCGGCGGCTTCACGCCGAGTCCGAGGAACGACAGGCCCGACGCCAGGATCATCGACACCGAGATCAGGCTGGTGGCGTACACGAAGATCGGCCCGATCACGTTGCCCAGCACATGGCGGCGCACGATGGTCAGCGCCGATGCGCCGGAGGCCCGCGCCGCGTCGACATAGTCGCTGCGCCGCACCTGCGTGGTCACGCTCTCGGCGATGCGCGCGATCTGCGGCACGAACACGACCGTCAGCGAGATCAGCGCGTTGGTGATGCCCGCGCCCAATGCGCCCGACAGCGCGATGGCCAGCAGCACCGACGGAAAGGCGTAGAGCACGTCGATGCAGCGCATGACGACCGTGTTGACCGCGCCGCCCGCATAGCCGGCCAGCACGCCGAGCCCGCTACCGATCACGAAGGCGATGATCACCGGCGCGATGCCCATGAAGAGCGAGAGCCGGCCGCCGAGCATCAGGCGCGACAGCAGGTCGCGGCCCAGCTCGTCGGTGCCCAGCGGATAGCCGGGCGTGCCGACCGGCCGCAGCCGCTTGAACATCGAGGTCACGAACGGGTCGGCCGGCATGATCCAGGGCGCAAGGATCGCGATCCCGATCAGCGCCAGGATGATGGCCGCCGCGATCATCGCGACCGGATTGCGCAGCAGCCGGCGCATCACGTTGGCGCCGTGGCTGCGCGAGCGCACGGCCTGCACGGGTGCGGTGCCGGCGATGGAAGTTGTCGTCGACATGTTCAGGCCCTTTCGATTCTTGGATCGAACAGCGTCTGCAGCACGTCCACGATCAGGTTGAGTCCGACGAAGAACAGCGCGAGCACGAGGATCGTGCCCTGCAGCAGCGGCAGGTCGCGCTGGAAGATCGCCTGGTTCAGCAGGAAGCCGGTGCCGGGCCAGGAGAACACGGTCTCGATCAGGATCGAGCCGCCGAGCAGGTAGCCGAGCTGCAGGCCCATCACCGCCAGCGCGGTCGGTGCGCAGTTCTTGACGACGCGCAGGAACACGCCGAAGTCGTTCAGTCCGCGCGCGCGCAGGCCGATCACGAACTCCTGCGACAGGATGTCCGCCACCAGCGCCCGCACGGTGCGCGACACGATGCCCATCGGGATGAAGGACATCGTCAGCGCGGGCAGGATCAGGT
>CAIQMJ010000251.1 GCA_903872875.1 uncultured Variovorax sp. | reverse complement strand
GACGGTTCCGGAGCAGATCGACCTGGTCAAGCGCATGGCGCCGAAGGCGACGGTATCGAGCTTCGGCTCGGTCGACCAGCAGTCGCTGGCACTGCGCTCCGGCCGCGTGCAGGCGCTGTTCGTCGACCTGCCGATCGGCATGTGGTACGCCGCCACCAACCCCGACCTGAAGGTCGTGCCGGAGGTCTACGGCGGCTATCAGAACTACGGCCTGGCCTACAAGCTCGGCGAGCTGCGCTGGAAGCAGTTCCTCGACGGTTTCGTGACCGACCTGACCACCGGCTATTCGTACATCGAGTACTCGGCGATCTACAAGAAATACTTCAGGATGGATCCGCCGCCGCAGCGCAGCTACAAGATCCCCGGCGCGAGCTGATCGACGTGACACGAAAGGGGCGGGCATTCGCGGTTCCATCGGATTCGCGAGGCCCGCCCTGCTCACGCCATCATGGAGATGGTCTTCGTGGACAGGAAGGCCTCCATCGCTTCGGGTCCGCCTTCGGAACCGTAGCCCGAGTCCTTCACGCCGCCGAAGGGCATCTCCGGGAACGGCGTGGGCGGCTGGTTGATCCACACCATGCCCGCTTCGAGTCCCTGCGAGATCCGGCGTGCGTTGGCGATCGATCGCGTGAACGCATAGGCGCCGAGTCCGAAGGGAAGCCGGTTCGCCTCGGCGATGGCCTCGTCGATGTCGTCGAAGCCGCGGACCGCCGCGATCGGTCCGAACGGTTCGTTGTTGAAGACGTCTGCCGTCAGCGGCACGTCGGTCAGCACCGTGGGCTCGAAGAAGTTGCCTTCCGTGCCGAGCCGATGCCCGCCGGTGGCCACGGTGGCGCCGCAGCGCAATGCGTCTTCGACGATGCGCTCCATGGCCGCCACGCGGCGGGCGTTGGCCAGCGGCCCGAGCGTCGTGCCGTCCGCCAATCCGTCGCCGGGCTTGAGGCTTCTTGCATAGCCCACCAGAGCGCCTTCGAAGGCCTTGCGCAGGCTGTTGTGCACGAGGAAGCGCGTGGGCGAAATGCAGGCCTGTCCGGCGTTGTGGAACTTGGTGCCCGCGAGAAAGCGCGTGGCGAGCACCACGTCGGCATCGCTCGCGACGATCACCGGCGCATGCCCGCCGAGTTCCATGCTGGCGCGCTTCATGTGCTGACCGGCGAGCGCCGCCAACTGCTTGCCGACGACGGTCGATCCGGTGAACGTGATCTTGCGGATCAGCGGGTGCGCGATCAGGAACTCTGAGATCGGGGCCGGGTCGCCGAACACCAGGCCGACCGTCCCGGCCGGTATGCCGGCGTCGACGAAGGCGCGCAGCAGGGCCGCGGGCGACGCCGGTGTTTCCTCCGGCGCCTTCACCAGCAGCGAACAGCCGCACGCCAGAGCCGCCGCCAGCTTGCGCACGATCTGGTTGATCGGATAGTTCCAGGGCGTGAACGCAGCGACCGGGCCGACCGGCTCCTTCGTGACCAGCTGCTGCATGGCAGGGTTGCGCGGCGGCACGATGCGCCCGTACACCCGCATGCCTTCGTCGGCGAACCAGTCGATGATGTCGGCCGACGAATGCACCTCCATCGTCGCTTCGGACAACGGCTTGCCCTGTTCGGCCGTGAGCATCCTCGCGATCGGCACGGCGCGCTCGCGCAGGAGCGAAGCCGCCTTGCGCATGACGATGGCCCGCTGCACGGCGGGCACGGCGCGCCAGAGTTCGAAGCCCTTGCGCGCGGCCGATGCCGCCTGTTCCAGGTCGGTCTGGCTGGCGCAGGCGACCTGGCCGATCGTGCGGCCGGTGGCCGGGTTCAGCACCGGCATGACGCGGCCGTCGCCGGACGATCGCCAGGCGCCGTCGATCAGCAGCAGCGTGTCGGGGTAGTCGAGAAATTCCATGAACGTGGACCTCTTCAGTTGCTCGCGCCGCGCGCGGAGATGGGCCAGATGGCTTCGACGCGCCCATTGCGGACGCAGATGTAGGCGTCATGCAGGTTCACCGTCGGGTCGCAATGCGAGGGGATCAGCTTGAGCTTGGTGCCCAGCGCAATCCGGGCGTCCGGCGCGAGCAGGGCGATCGTGCCGTGCTCGTCCGACGCGGCCACCAGTCGCGCCTCGGGATGGCCTTCGATGGTCGGCAGGCCCTTTTCCAGCGTGTACGACTTGAGCCCGGCATCGGCGATGACGCGGCCCTTGCCCGCGGTGCTCATCACCTCCGACAGCACGAACAGGCTGTGCTCGAACTCGGCATACGGCTTGCCGTCGCTGCCTTCGATGGCCGCGTATTCGCCATCCATGAAGACGTAGGAGCCGCATTGCAGTTCGGTCCACAGCTTCGACGCACCTTCGAACATGAAGG